>DQVJ01000222.1 GCA_015661795.1 Sulfurovum sp. | reverse complement strand
GTTTCTATGTCAGTGATAGAGATTGCAAGGTTTATAATCGTCAATCTTTTTTTTGTTTGATTCATACATTTTGTCCTCATTTATAATTCGACAAGTATAACAAAACATAGCTTTACAAAACTGTTTACAGATATTTCACAGTAATATCTTTATATAATATTAGGTAATTAAGCTTAGGAGATTGTATGAAAGTTTTTATATTTTTACTTTTAAATGTCTTTTATCTTCATGCATTAAGCCCAACCGATTTAGTGGGTAACTGGTATGCTGTAACACAAAGTGGAAATAACGGGACAGAGACAATAGAAAAAGAATATTTAAATCTAAGAGTAGACCATACTTTCTCTATCGTATTATTGGTAAGTGTACAAAAAGATGACGCTTATGTAAAAGATTTACATATTGAAGCATCAGGCATTTGGAAAAACAGAGATAATATCTTAGTAGTTGTCATCAAAAAGATCGAAGTACCCTATGCCAAAAAAGTCCACTTAATCTCTCAAAAATCTTTGGAAAACTTGTCAAATTATTTTAAAGATAAGTTTCATCAGGAACCTATACGTATAAGCATTGTTAAAAATGCTACGACACATACCGTTACTCTGGTGAGTGAAAACTTACGTGAAACTGTATATAATAGATAAAACCTAGAGGTTTGCAGATAAAGCCAATAATCTGCAAGAATTTTCCAAGATAGATATCTTCTTTGCCATTTCTGTGATATCTCTGTCATAAGAGATAAGTCCAAAACCTTTAATAAGAAGTAGGTGAGTATCATGTTTTTGAAAGAATTGGGGTATTTCATAGGGAGCACGTTCGAGCCAGTTGTCAATGTTTTTAGGGTCATAGACAATGACTTCACCTAAGACCTGTTTTCCATAAAAGTCTGCAGGAGATACTTTACCATGTTTGAGTGAGTATGCTGTGGCATACGGTGGCATAGTATAACATACGTACTTGGCATTATGGATGGTCTCATAGATATGTTCATGTATGTGTACATCAGGGTTTGCTAAACTCCAGCGGTAGTCTCTTTTTTGACAGTCAAGTTTTACAAGTGATTCTTCCACTACATCATCCAAAATAGTGTCTTTTGAATTGATAATAAACTCACTTTGACTGACTCTTGCTGAGATAGAACCATGATAAACAGAAAAAAAGTTTTTGTTAAAGAGTGAAAGTGAGACGTGTTTGATATCATCAATGAGATGTTTGTCCATCATGCTGAAACCTTTGTTAGGATTATTTCGCTATTATAACATTCATAATTAAAATGTGGGCAAAGCCAAAAGGAAAGAGATGCAAACACCTCATATACCTGTACTTTTAGAGGAAGTATTGGAAAGTTTTAATGCTGTTAATGAGGGATACTTTGTAGACTGTACACTTGGGTATGCAGGACATAGTTTTGAAGTCTTGGCAAAATATAAACACTTAAAACATGTGGGTATAGACAGAGATAATGAAGCTTTGGTATTTTCCAAAAAACGATTAGATCCATTTTCTCAGCGCAGTACACTTTACAAAGGAACCTTTGCAACAGTCCTTCCTACACTTAAGGAGACGCCGCTTACAGCACTGTTAGCTGACTTTGGTGTCTCTTCTTTACAACTTGACAAAAAAAGTAGAGGTTTTTCTTTTACGTCAGAAACTTTGGATATGCGTATGGATGCTAATGCAGCATTGAGTGCTTATGATGTTGTGAATAGATATTCACAAGATAAACTGGAATATATATTTGACACTTATGGCGAGGTAAGATCGTATAAGAAACTTGCATCTGCAATCATAGAAGCAAGAGCAAAAGCACCGATAACAAGTGCAAAAGAATTGAGTGAAATAACTAAAACTGTTATCCCCTCAGGAGGAAAAATACATCCTGCTACCTTAATGTTCCAGGCGATTCGCATCGAGGTAAACAATGAATTAGGAGAGATAGAAGGTTTGCTTGATGCTATCGAAGCAAAACATTATAAAGGTGAAGTAGTGTCACTTATCACTTTTCATTCTCTTGAAGACAGGTTGGTCAAAAACAGATTTAAAAAGTGGGCAAATGCATGCATCTGTGATCCTCAGGCGATGCGGTGTACATGTGGTAAAAACCATGATTTAGGTAAAGCACTGTCACGTAAACCTATTACAGCGAGTAAAGAGGAATTAAAAATAAATCCTCGAAGCAGATCAGCAAAACTAAGAAGTTTTAGGTTTTATAATGAAAAATAAAAAGAAATTCGTAAAGGCAAATGGTATTACTTTTGGTATGGTATTTGTTATTATAATGGGGGTAAGTATTGTGCTGATACTTGCTATGATAAAGATATATCTGAGTAATCAAATATATTATGAGAGTAAAATCGTAAATAAATTACAAAGAGAAGTTGCTGCACTGAAGGCAGAAGAAATTATGTTAAAGCAAAATGTAGAAGCTTTAAAATTTAAAAATCAAGTAACAGATACTATTTTTGTGATCAAGAACTAATTAACACGACAAGGAGACAGTATGCGAGGCTTCATCCGTTTTGCCATTGATAAGCCTATCATTAACCATATTTTAATGGTGTTTATGTTGCTTTTGTCGATATTTGCCTATCAGAATATAGCAAAGGAAATATTCCCGGCTTCTATACTAGATCAAGTTTCTGTGAGTGGAGGATATGTAGGAGCAAGTGCTGATGTACTTGATAAAATGGTGGTTGCAACGATAGAAGATGATTTGAAGAGTCTTTCAGAAATTGATACTCTGTATACTGCTATCCAAAATGGAAGTTTTAGTATTAAAGCTGATATCAAAACAGCAAATGATACACAATTGGTACTGGCAGATGTAAAAGACATCATCGCAAAAACAAGACGAGATTTACCTTCAGATATGGATGAACCTTTGGCACGTGTCTTGGTACATGATTATCCTTTATTACTCGTTGCAGTCTCCGGTGATGTAAGTAAAAAAGAGTTGATAGCAGCAGCGGATGAGTTAAAAAGTAAATTGGCACTTATTCCTGATTTGAGCAGTATAGAAATTCGTGGTGACACGGATGAAGAAGTGGTCATAAAAATAGATCAAAAAAAGCTTGATGCCTATGATCTCGATAAAGCCGCAGTATACAAAGCTATTTCAAATATTTCAAGTATATTTCCAGCAGGGACACTGGATGGACAGGGAGATCATCTTTATATATCGACAATCAATGGAGAAAAAGACGCAAAAAGTCTTAGTATGACACTTTTAAGTGTAGGTGGGAAACGTTTTCGGCTGAAAGATATAGCAGAAGTTTATTATGGTTTGGGGGATCCTACACAAATATCACACTTTAATGGAAAACAAAATATCTCTTTAAATATTAATAAAAGCAAAGAGGGGAATGCCATAGCTTTGAGCAAAGAGATACGTAAGGTTTTAGAAACGTTTAGTAAAAAGTATGCACGTGTAAATTTTGAAGCCTATACTGATACTTCTATTTGGATTAAAAATCGTTTAAATCTTGTTTCCTCCAATATTTTATTTGGATTAATTCTTGTTTTCTTGGCATTGTTTTTATCTGTGAATATAAGGATTGCTACTGTAGTTGCCATAGGGATACCGGCAAGTTTTATGATTACATTGGTTGTGGCAGATATGATTGGGTATAGTTTAAATATGTTGACACTGCTTGGAGCGTTGATTGCACTTGGGATGCTTGTAGATGAAGCCATTGTTGTCGCTGAAAATATCTATAGACATATGGAGATGGGAAAAACGCCCAGAGATGCAGCTATTGATGGAGCCACAGAAATGTTTCCAGCAGTTTTAACTGCTACACTGACAACAGTCTTTGCATTTTTACCTCTATTGATGATGAGTGGTAAAATGGGTATGTTTATGCAGGTATTACCTATTATGATTTCTGTCTTGTTACTGAGTTCTTTGTTTGAAGCATTTTATTTTTTACCTTTACATGCAAAAGAATTTTATTCTATAGGTACCTTTAAAAAAGAGAAACATGAGGATGATTTTTGGGTTAATTTTATTATACGTTATGATAGATTTTTAGAAAAATTATTACTGCATAAAAAACGTTCACTCGCAATCATCTTAATATTTATTGTTTTAGGCACAGTAGGGATAAGCAAAGTTACAAAGTTTCAGCTATTCCCAGAATTTGACGCACAACAGGTATATATGAACGGGAAAATAAATATAAACAATGACCTGAGTGAAACGGAAGTATATGTGACACAGGTTGAAGAAGCACTCTTGGCATTGTTAGATAAAAAAGAAATGGATTCTATAACATCTGTAATAGGGTTCAAGTTTAACAAAGACCAAAGCTTTGAACTCGGAGAGAATCTTTTTCAAATTTTTATCAATTTACATGAAAAAGCACCAGAAAACTTCTTTGATAAATATATCAACCCTATTTTTTCTTTGGAATATGATGATACAGATATGATACGCACAAGATTATCTCAAGATATTGCAAGAGAAGTACAAAAGAAGATTGTTGAAAAGTTCAAGAATCAAGAGATAGACGGTAAAAAACTTTATGAAGAGTTTAACGTGTATGTCCAACAAGCAGGTATTGTCTCCAATGACATTGAAATTGGCTTTGAACATCCAGATAGGCATCTGATGTTAAATGCGATGAAACAAGTAGAGGAAAAACTAAGGGAAATTGAAGGGGTTGAAGATATTGCAGACAATGCAAATGAAGGAGAACGTGAACTTAAACTGCGTGTCAATGAATATGGACAGTCTTTAGGATTTAGTGAAGGGTACATTACTTCTGTCTTGAAAGGAGCATTTTTAAAAGCAGAGTATGCCAAAATGTTTAATGAAAAAGGTTTGGTAAGAGTCAAAATAGAAGATGTATATAAGCAAGATGCCTCAGAGATAGGAAACTTCCAACTTAGTACACCAGATGGACAACAAAGGGTAAAACTTTCAGAGGTATGTGACTTTACATATCAAAAGAGTTTTGTCAAAATCTTTAAAGAAGATGGTGATAAAGTACGTTCATTATTTGCCCGTGTAGAAAAAAACATTATTACGCCTATAGAAGTGATGGATAAGATAGAACCACTTTTGGAAACATTAAAAAAACAGGGTGTTAAACTCATTATAAAAGGGGAAGAGAAAGAAAATGCAAAGCTTCAAAAAGAGATGACACAAGCATTACTCATAGCTATTTTTCTTATTTTTATTACGTTGGTATGGATGTTTAATTCTCTGGTGTTACCTTTAATCATTTTAACAACGATACCTCTGTCTTTATTTGGGGCACTCTTAGGTACATATATGATGGGTATCCATATGACTATGCCTGGTATGATGGGGGTGATTGGGTTGGCAGGTGTTGTGGTAAATGATGGACTTATTATGTTGGATTTTATAAAAGGTAGTAAGAATTATAAAGAAATGACGAAAAGAGCAGATATGCGTTTACGACCTATTTTATTGACATCTATCACTACAGTCTTGGGACTCTCTTCTTTAATGTTTTTTGCAAGTGGACAAGCGCTTATTTTACAGCCAATGGCTATCAGTCTTGGGTTTGGAGTTGCATGGGCAACTGTGTTGAATCTCTACTATGTGCCTTTGATGTATGCGGTCATTTATAGAGTTAAAGAGAAAGCGTAAAAAGATTTAGCTATAATAATTGACTTTAGAAAATTACACTATAGAACATAATGATGAATGTTCATGTAGTATGGATTAGGATAAATAAACCGTGTTAAGTGCAGTAGAAAGAAAGATAGAACAGTTTGTATCAGAGCTAAACGATAAAGAAGTAACTTCGCTTTATGCACAACTTCCTCATGGAAAAAGACTGCGTGCTAAACTTATCTTAAAAATAGCAGGTTCTAGGCTTAGTGTTATTAAAACAGCTGCCGTTGTTGAGATGATACATGCAGCGAGCCTTTTACATGATGATGTCATTGATGATGCTTATACACGCCGATCTAAACCTTCACTGAATGCGTTATATGGAAATAAGACAGCTATTATGTTAGGGGATATTCTCTATTCAAAAGGTTTTTTAGAATTGAATATTATTTCTTCTGAAATCGCTAAAATGGTTTCAAATGCTGTTGTTCAACTTAGTCTTGGAGAACTTAAAGACGTTTCACTCTCAAAAACATTTAATCTAAACAAAGAGATCTACCTTGAAATGATTTATCAAAAAACAGCTTCTTTGATGGAAGCCAGTGCAGGTGCTGCGGCATTGCTTGCGGGTAAAGACAAAACAGTCTATATGACGTACGGAAGGAATCTTGGTATCGCGTTTCAGATGATAGATGATATCTTGGATATTACGGCAGATACCACTACGCTTGGAAAACCGGCTTTGCATGATTTTGAAGAAGGTAAAACAACACTTCCTTACATTTATCTTTATGAAGCACTTGGCTATGATGATGCAGCAAAACTGAAAGCTTTACATGCTAAAAAACTTTCCAAAGAAGAACAAGTTTGGATAAAATCCAAGATGGAAGATGAAAAGGTCATAGAAAAGAGTTATAATGAAGCAAAGGTACTTATCGAAGAAGCTATCTTGCTGATGAATGAGAGGGGAGAAGAGGCCTTGAGTAGCATTGCAATGGCAATGATAGAAAGGGATTTCTAATGTATTATCAAGTAATAAGTTTTTCTCATAATAACTGTGATCAGGGTATGCGCGAAAAATTGGCATTTGTCAATGATGAAGAAAAACTTGAGATGCTTAATTTACTGGTAGCATTTGAGTTTGTCCATGAAGTTTTTATCATCTCCACATGTAACCGGGTAGAAATTGTACTTGCTACCAGAGATAACTTTTCAAGTTTTCATGCAGTTTTAGGACTCATGGCTAAAAAAAGTGAGTTAAATTTTTATGAACTTAAAAGTGCAGCTTTACGACTGGATGATGAAGATGCTATATTGCATATCTTTTCAGTTGTTTCATCATTAGATTCTTTAGTAGTTGGAGAGTCTCAAATTACTGGACAGGTTAAGGAAGCATTTATGCTTTCACATACAAACAAGACTGCAGGACGTAAACTCAACCGTGTCATTTCATATGCTGTGAAATGTGCAGCTGAAGTACGTAATGTCACTAATATTTCTCAAAATCCTATTTCCATAGCCTCAGTAGCAGTGGCACAAGCCCATAAACTTATGGGAGATAATATGGTTGGAATGACAGCTGTTGTCATTGGTGCTGGTGATATGGGAGTACTGGCTGCAAAACATCTTTTGAGAGCGGGATGTGATGTTGTCATACTTGGAAGAGATCAAGAAAAAGTTGAACTTGTTGCCCATACATTGGGAGAAAACGTAAAAGCAGATACGATTGATAAATTAGAAAAATATGTCAATCGTTATCGTTTACTTTTTTCCGCAACTTCTGCTAAAGAGACTATTGTGACTAGAGATTTCATTGAAAATGAGACTTTGCCAAGGCTTTGGTTTGATATGGCGATTCCCAGAGATATAGAGGATATCGATTTAGACAAGCTACAACTTTTTCGGATAGATGATTTACAAGCCATTTCACAAACCAATCATGCCTTACGTGAAGAACAGGCAGTGATGGCATCTGAAATTGTAGAGAAATATAAAGATGATTTTTATACATGGTTAAGAGCGTTATCCATAGAACCTGTGATTAAACAGATGAGAGAACATGTCAATGAGGCTATAGATGCAGAAATGACAAGGGCTATCAAAAAAGGTTTTGTACCCGCTGAGTCTGAAGCCAATATGCGAAAAATGGCAGAGCAGATGTTTAAACGTTTTTTACATGATCCTACACAAAATTTACGGCATTCATCTACTGAGACAAAAAATGCAAACTGCATAGAGGCAGTGAAGAAAATGTTTAATATAGACACCGATAATATTGATTTAAAACAGTATAAAAATGACCATCATACAAAAGGATACAGTGCGTGAGATTTTCAAAATTATTAATACCTACAAGTAAAGAAATACCTAATGATGCAACTTTGCCGAGTCATATTTATTTGATTCGTGGAGGCTTCATTCAGTCAGTAGGCGGCTCAGGACTTTATAACTTTTTGCCTTTAGGTAAGAAGATACTGGATAAAGTACGTAATGTGGTGAAAGAAGAATTAGACAAGGTTGGATGTCAAGAAACCAGTCTATCTTTTATCACACCTACAGCATTGTGGGAAGAGAGTGGACGTGCAGGTGAATATGGAAAAGAATTATTACGTTTTCAAGATCGCAAAGACAACGATTATTTACTCAGTCCTACGAACGAAGAAGCAATGGTAAACTTAGTACGCCAAACGGTTAAAAGTTATAAACAACTCCCCCTAAACCTCTATCAGATAAATCTAAAATTTCGTGATGAGATAAGACCACGGTTTGGGCTTATGCGAGGGCGAGAATTCTTGATGAAAGATGGTTATAGTTTTCATGCAAGTGTTGAAGATATGCAAAGAGAATTTAACCTCATGGAAGAGACCTATAAAAAGATATTTACTCGTTTAGGATTGAACTTTAGAGTTGTACAAGCGGACTCTGGACAGATAGGTGGGGATGGTTCTAAAGAGTTTATGATATTAGCTGATTCAGGTGAAGATGATATCATAGTATGTGATGCCTGTGATTTTGGTGCCAATGTAGAAGTAGCCAAAGAGAGCAAAGAAGGTGATCTTTGTCAATGTGGTGCACCACTACGTATGACCAAAGGTATAGAAGCTGGACATATTTTTCAGCTAGGTACAAAATATTCAGAAGCATTAAATGCTACTTTCTTAAATGAAGGAGGCAAGGCTCAAGCTTTTGAGATGGGAACATATGGTATAGGGGTAAGCCGTTTACTTGCGGGTATTATAGAGCAAAATCATGATGATAAAGGGTGTATCTGGACCCAAGAGTCTGCACCATTTGCTTTGCAGATTATGATTTCTAATATTAAAGATGAAAATCAAGTGGCTCTGGGTGAGAAATTGTATGCTTTGATGTCGGATAAAGGTGTAGATGTTTTACTAGATGAGAGAAAAGACAGGTTTGGTGCAAAGATGAAAGATTATGAACTTATCGGTGTACCTTTTGCTGTGGTCATTGGTAAAAATTTGACTGAGGGGATGGTAGAATTTGTCACAAGAGACGGTATGCAAAAAGAATCAGTCTCTGTTGAAAGTATTGTTGATTTTTTATTAGAGAGATTTTAATATGATTTTTGTCGTCATACCTTTTTTTCTCATTGAACTGTACCTTTCATTAAAGACAGGAGAGAGCATTGGTTTCTTTTGGTCAGTAATATGGATTATTTTAAGTTTTTCTTTAGGTATGATATTGCTACAAAAATCTTCACAAACCATGATGGTAAATATGAATGCCATGAGACAGGGAAAATTAGATATACAAAGGTTTCAAAATGCTAGTATGTCTTATTTTATAGGTGCAGTATTGCTTATCATCCCAGGTGTTTTTTCTGATTTTTTAGGCATCATTGCTTTATTCTACACACTTTATTTACAATTTATCGCTAAAATAACACCTGAAAAACCAACAAATTTTACACAAAAAGGAGATGACAATGTCATTGATGTCGAAATTATTGATGAGTACGATCATAGTGACCGTAACTCTTAATGCAAGTTCTGTTCCAGATAATAAAAAGTTAGTTAAATATATTAAAAAATCTGTTGTTAAAAACCCACAAGTAAAAGTTAAAGGGTTAACGCTGATTGAGTCTAAGACACACAAAGATTTACCTGGGTGGATCATACTCTTGACCACTATGGATTTGGAATACCAAGGTAAAGAAATACATGCACCAGAGACGATGTTTGTGAAAGATGGTTTGATTACAGGGCATTTGATAAACTTGAAAACAGGAAATGACTATAGAGATAATATCAAACCAACAGTACCTGCATCATTTTATGACGATGCACATTTATTATTGGGTAATAAAGATGCAAAACATAAAGTCTTGATTTTTTCAGACCCGCAATGTCCATTTTGTCAAGAAGTAGTACCAGAGATTTTTAAAGCAGCCAAAGAAAATCCGACAAAAATAGCTGTGTATTATTATCATCTACCATTGCTTCGAATCCATCCTGTATCAGATGTATTAACCCGTGTGATGCATGTGGCACAACATGAAGGTAAGGCAGATGTAGTTGAAAAACTTTATTCACTTAAAATAGATGTGAAAGAAACAGACACGGCTAAGATTCTTGCAGCAGTAAAAGCACACAGTGGATATGTAGTATCTGAAGAGAAAGTAAATGCAAAAAAAGTGAAAGAAGCAGTCAAGGCTGATGAAGTAGCGGCAAGTAAAATGATGGTCGGTGGTACACCAACAATTTATATTGATGGTGAATGGGATAAAATGCGTGATGGTTATAAAAAATTAGTCAATTAAATTTAATATAAAGAAGTAGAAGTGGAAAAACTTATTATTGCTACAAGAGCCAGTGCATTGGCTCTTTGGCAGGCCTATCATATAAAAAAACGTATTGAAACTTCGTTTCCGGAGATGCAAGTAGTCCTCAATGAGATCACTTCTAAAGGGGATCGGATTCTTGATAAACCTTTGGCACTTATAGGTGGTAAAGGGCATTTTACCAAAGAACTTGAAGATGAAATGCTTGCAGGTAATGCACATATGGCAGTGCACTCTCTTAAAGATGTACCGACATATATCCCTGAAGGGCTGGAACTTTGTGCGATAACCGAACGTCAAGAGCAGAGTGATGTGCTTTTGTCTCATACCTATAATAGCCTAGATGCGCTCCCTCATGGTGCAACGGTAGGTACAACAAGCTTACGCAGACGTATGCAACTGCTTGAACAACGTCCAGATCTTAAAGTGAAAGAACTTAGAGGTAATGTGAATACAAGGCTAAGAAAGCTCAAAGAGGGGCAGTATGATGCGATTATTCTTGCCTATATTGGTCTTTATAGACTTGATTTACTTAAAGAGATACCTTATGTTAAAAAGTTAGACTTCTTCATCCCTCCTATGGGACAAGCTTCATTGGGTATTGAGATAGTTAGTAGTAATGATAAAGTACGTGAAATAGCCATGACGCTTAATGATGAAAATACATTTATCTGTACCAAACTTGAACGTGACTTTGTTTCTGCTATAGGTGCAGGCTGTTCTGCGCCAGTTGCTGTCAATGCGGTTCGTGATGGAGATAGCATTACATTAAAAGCGATGTT
>DQVJ01000112.1 GCA_015661795.1 Sulfurovum sp. | reverse complement strand
TCCCAACCAGATGCTACTACTGGCGCTTCTACTACTGGCTCAACTGGAGCGATATCGCCACCTGCCATAATCATTGTCGATGCTACTACTGAAAGTAATAATGTTTTTTTCATTGTAATTCTCCTTGAATTTTTTTGAATACAAGCGTAGTATAACATGTTTTGTTAATAAATGTCAAGAAAATGAATAAAAAGTTAACAAATAGTTAACGTTTAGCCACAGATAACGTGTATACGTAGGGTTCAGAGGGTTGTTTGTTTAAAATTTATACAGTAATCCAGGTAAAAATCTTTCTAAATATAGATAAAATGCATGCGTTATATAGATATTTGAAGTATTTTGTTAATGTTCTATATAGAAATCATTAATAATTGATTTACATCATTTTTTGTAAAATAACTTTTTGATATCATGGTGTATCATTTATATTATATTAAAGGAGAAAGAAGATGAAAAAAGTACTTGTACTTTCAGTCGTAGCATCAGCGATGTTACTAGCAGGTGGCGATATCGCTCCAGTTGAGCCAGTGGTGGAGACAGCAGCACCAAGCAGTAATGCATTTTTGATTTTTGATAACATTAAAGCAGATGGTCAGATACGTCCTCGATACGAATTTGTAGATGCTGCTGATAATGGCAAAGCAGATGCAGGTGCTTTGACGAACAGACTGACACTGGGGATTGCTGCAGACTTTTTACACTTAGAGGGTCTTTCAGTATATTTGGAAGCTACCAATGTTGTAGGGAGTGGAGACTTTTGGAGTGTTTCCAATGATGATATAGGTAAAAGGCCTTTGTACCAAATCGTAGCTGATCCAGATCAGACACGAGTGACACAGGCATATTTGGACTATGCTTTTGGTGAAACACTCATTCGTGCAGGTCGACAAGATGTAGACTTGGATAATGTAAGGTTTATCGGTACGGTAGACTGGAGACAAATGCCACAAACCTACGATGCAGTTACGGTGGTAAATAACTCTATAGACAATCTTAAATTATTGGCTTCTTATGTGTGGGGTATCAACAGGATTTTTGACAGCAACACAGTAAACCCTCTTGGAGGAAGATTTGATACCAATACAGTGCTCTTAAATGCATCTTATGCGATGATGCCTGAACTGACTGTGACAGGGTATGGGTATCTTATAGAAGATTTTCATAATACATGGGGAATTGCCGCAACAGGTAAAGTAGGGTTGGGAGAAAGCACAAGTCTTTCGTACCGTGCAGAGTATGCAACCCAGACAGATCCTTCTTTTGAAGATCTTACCACCAATCAAACAGCAGATGCTGACTACTATAACTTACAGGCAACCCTCAACATGAGCGGTATACTTCTTGGTGCTGGATATGAAGTACTCGGGGCAGGAGATAATGGCAATGCAGCCTTTAGCACACCACTTGCCACACTCCATGCACAAAATGGTTGGGCAGACTTGTTTTTGGCAACACCTATAGATGGTCTTGTAGATGCTACTGCCATGCTTGGGTATAAAGCACCAGGATTTGGTGTGGCTAAGGTGATTTACCATGATTTCTCAAGTGACAGAGGAAGTGTAGATTATGGTACAGAGATAGATGCACTGTATAAAAACAAAATTCCTGGTGTGAAAGGTCTCAATGGACTGTTAAAAGCATCTTGGTACAGTGCGGATACTTTCAGTGTAGATACAACCAAGTTTTGGGCAATGTTAGACTATAAATTTTAAACCTTAGATATCTCCTTTTTTGGGAGATATTTTTTAGTGCGTTATTTCTCTTACTTTCATTAATAGTAGACTTTATCATTACTTTTAATTTTCCTCTACAAAATACGTATACTTTTTATATGGCGTTGGTTTTATATATCGTGCGTTATGATATATAAAATATGTGCACATTAGGTACACGTATTTTATATATTCTAAAATCTATAAAAAAGAGATGGGTTGGAGGAAAATTTGTGAGAAACAATATGATTAAAAGTGTGTATCGTTCGATATTTTTATCTACGACGTTATTGTGGGTGTTGAGCTCTTTTGCTTTTGGAGACACTGGACTGAGCGTCAAACATGCAGTGAGGGTAGGTCTAGAGAAGAACCCGGGTCTTACCCAGATACTCAAGCGGTATGAAGCCCTCAACGAAGTTCCCTCTCAAGTTAAAAGTTTACCTGATCCTATCGTATCTGTGGGACTCATCAATTTCCCAACCGATACTTTTAACCGATCACAAGAAGCGATGACAAATGTGCAGATAGGTTTTAGTCAGTATTTTCCTTATCCTGGAAAGTTAGACTTGAAAGGTGAAATAGCAGAATTTGAAGCAACCGCAGCGTACCATACAGTAGATGAAGTTCGCTTACTTCTTGTCAATCATATAGAAAGTACATGGTGGCAGGTGTATTATTTTGATAGGGCATTAGAAACCATTCGCAACAATCAAGAATTATTGCGTCAGTTTATCCAGATTGCTGAAGAAAAGTATAAAACTGGAGATGGTTTACAACAAGATGTGCTGTTGGCACAGTTAGAGTTGTCTAAACTCTTAGATCAAGAGATACAGGTAAAAGCTTTTAGGCGTAATCAAGGTATTAATTTAAATCTTCTTATGGGTGAAAAAGCTTCTCGCAACATTCGATTGGCTAAGAAGAAAGAAAAGAGACTTTCTCATAAAATGAATGAAAAATATCTATACCGGCTAGCAACAGAGTATAGACCTTCTTTAAAAAGGGAGGAGTCCAAAGTACTCGCTTCGGGCTCTAGACTTGATTTGGCACGTAGAGAGTATTATCCTGATTTTAATGTGGCAGTATCTTACGGAGACAGACAAGGGTATAACCCTGGTACCTTTAATGACCCTAGGGCAGATTTATTTTCATTGAAAGTAGGTATCAAGGTACCGTTATATTATAAGACAAAACAATCAAAAGCAGTACAACAAAAGTTTATAGAACAACAAGAAAGATATGCGGCACTTGAAGATGAAAAACTAAAAGTAATGGCAGAAATATCAAAAAACTATACCGATTATCATCAGGCTAGAAAACAGCTTGCTTTGTTTAAAACGGGTATTTTGCCACAGGCACGTCAAACTGTCGAGTCTATGCGTGCAGGTTATCAAGTAAGTAAGGTGGATTTTTTAAATCTTGTACAAAGTCAAGTAACGCTTTTTAACTATGAATTGATGTATTGGAAAGCATTGACATTTTCAATGCAGGCATTGTCCGGAATGAAAGCAAATGTAGGAGAGGTAAATATTTATGAATAAAACAATACTTAGCACAGTGGTACTCACTTTGGCAGTAGGGGTAGGTATCGGGTATGGTGTTTCTGTTTATACTTCAAGTAAGATGGAAAAAACAGACACAACCTCTGAAAGTACTTCACAAGAGAAGACAAAAAAAATCCTTTTTTACCGTAATGCAATGAACCCTGCGGTGACTTCTCCTGTACCAGCCAAAGATTCTATGGGGATGGATTATGTACCTGTATATGCTGATGATGACGGAGACAATGATAAAGCCGGTACCGTGAAGATAGATCCTACCATAGTACAGAACATTGGGGTAAGAACAGCAAAAGTCAAAATAGAAGCTTTAAGTAAAGTCGTTCGTGCGGTAGGGCGTGTTGATTTTGATGAAGAAAAAATGGCACGACTACATCCTAAAACAAAAGGCTGGATAGAGCAAATATTTATAGATAAAGTTGGTCAGACAGTTAAAAAAGATGATATTTTAATGAGTATCTATTCTCCACAGTTGGTCTCTACACAAGAGGAATATCTGTTAGCCTTAAAAAATGTAAAAGCGTTGAGTCGAAGTCCGTTTAAAGATGTACGAGAAGGTGCAAAACGTTTGGTGCAAAGTGCAAGAGAGAGATTAATTTTGTTAGATGTACCAGAACATCAGATAAAAGAGCTTGAAAAAAGTAGAAAGATTAAAAAAAGTTTACATATACATACGCCTGTTGCAGGGACTGTACTTCGTATAGGTGCACGAAAAGGGCAACATGTTACACCGCAGACAGAACTCTATATGATTGCAGATTTGAATACGGTATGGATTATTGCAGAGATTTATGAATATGAACTTCCATGGATTCGTACGGGAGACAGTGCAGAAGTGACACTTATCAGTGTACCAGGGAAAGTCTTTAAGGGTACGGTAGATTATATCTACCCTTATGCTGAAGCAAAGACACGTACCACAAAAGTAAGACTTGTATTTAAAAATGATGATTTACGTTTACGTCCAGATATGTTTGCAGAAGTTAATATACACGTACAAAATCAAAAAGATGCTTTGGTAATCCCTTCAGAAGCTGTGATACGTTCAGGGAATGAAACACAGGTCTTTGTTGTAAAAGGGGCAGGAAAGTATGAACCTCGTTTAGTGAAGATAGGCATAGAATCAGCAGGAAAAGTGTCGATATTATCGGGACTTAAGGAGGGTGAAGAGGTAGTAACTTCTGCACAGTTTCTCATAGATTCTGAGTCTAAGTTACGTGAAGCCACAGCCAAAATGATGGATATTGTCACCGTGCCTAAAAAAATGAAAATGGATAAAAATAACAGTAAAGAGATGAAAAATGATTAATGCCATTATCAGTGCATCACTGCGCGAGCGTCTTATTGTTATTATTGCGATGGTTATCATCGCTGTAGTGGGTATTTTTTCTTATAAAAATGCACCTTTGGATGCGATACCAGATTTATCTGATGTGCAGGTTATCATTTTTACTGAGTATCCAGGGCAGTCTCCACAGGTGGTGGAAGACCAAGTTACCTATCCGCTGACAACTGCAATGTTAGCTGTGCCTAAAACAAAAGTAGTCAGGGGCTACTCCTTTTTTGGTATCTCTTTTGTATATCTTATTTTTGAAGATGGCACGGATATGTACTGGGCACGTTCTCGTGTATTAGAGTCATTAAACTATGTGAGTGGACGACTACCTAAATCTGTTAATCCCGCGCTTGGTCCAGATGCGACAGGGGTAGGTTGGATTTATGAATATATTTTAGAAGACACAACGGGTAAACATGACCTTGCTCAATTACGTTCTTTACAAGACTGGTATATGCGTTACCCTTTGCAGACCGTCAATGGTGTAGCTGAAGTTGCTTCTGTGGGCGGCTATGTGAAGCAGTATCAAGTGGAGGTTGATCCCAATGCCTTACAGCGTTATAATATTTCACTTGACACAGTAAAAATGGCGATTAAAAATTCCAACAAAGACGTGGGCGGTCGTCTCATTGAGATGGCAGAGACTGAATATATGGTACGAAGTGCAGGGTACATACAATCTGTAGATGATCTTAATAAAATTCCCGTGGGAGTAGATAAAGAAGGTACTCCAATACGCTTAAGAGATGTGGCAAATGTCTTTATTGGTCCTGAACTGAGAAGAGGGTTGGTAGACTATAATGGTGAAGGTGAAGTGGTCGGTGGTGTGGTCATCATGCGTTTTGGTGAAAATGCCTTAGCAACGATACAGGCTGTACGTAAAAAACTTGATGAACTTCAAAAAGGTTTACCTGAAGGGGTCAATATCGTCCCTGTGTATGATAGAGGAGATTTGATAGAAAGGGCTGTTGAAAGTCTCAATATCTCTTTGATGCAAGAATTGTTTATTGTGAGTTTGGTGGTTATACTTTTTTTACTGCATGCACGTTCTGCTTTTGTGGCTATTATTACCTTGCCTTTAGGTATATTGATGGCATTTATAGTGATGCAATTTCAAGGTTTAGATGCCAATATTATGTCTCTTGGTGGTATAGCTATCACCATTGGTACAATGGTTGATGGGGCTATTGTAATGGTGGAAAATGCCCATAGTCGTTTGGCAGAGGCAGTGAAAGAAAAGGGTGCACAGTTAAGTGACAGTGAGCGATGGGAAGTGATTACAAAATCCTCAAAAGAGGTAGGACCAGCACTGTTTTTCTCATTGCTTGTTATTACAGTTTCTTTTTTACCTATTTTTACGATGCAAGCACAAGAAGGGAGACTTTTTAGCCCCTTGGCCTTTACGGCTACCTATGCGATGGCAGCCTCTGCTATTTTGGCGGTGACTTTAGTTCCTGTGATGATTGGGTATTTTGTACGTGGTAAGATTATTGCAGAAGAGAAAAACCCTATCAACCGTATGTTACATGCTATTCATACGCCTATATTGAAATTTGCAATGAAATGGCGTACGGTTACCGTTGTTTTTGCAATCGCCCTTTTGGCATTAACCTATTATCCCTATTCAAAGTTAGGTAGTGAATTTATGCCACCGTTGGATGAAGGAGATGTTCTTTATATGCCTACGATGTTTCCAGGTATTTCTATTACCAAAGCAAAAGAATTTTTACAGCAAAGTGACAAAATACTTAAAACTTTTCCGGAAGTAAAAAGTGTGTTTGGAAAAATTGGTCGTGCCGAGACTGCTACAGACGCAGCACCTTTGTCTATGGTAGAGACAACGATTCGTCTTAAACCCAAAGAAGAGTGGCCTGACCCCAGTAAATCAACACAAGACTTAATGCTTGAATTTAACGCGGCGATTAACTTCCCCGGGGTTGCTAATGCATGGACAATGCCTATTAAAACACGGATAGACATGCTTTCTACAGGGATAAAAACACCTGTAGGTATCAAAGTGTCTGGTCCAGACCTGAATGTACTTCAAAAAGTATCAAAAGAGATAGAACAAGCGATGAAAATGTTGCCAGAGACTACGTCAGCTTTTGGGGACAGAGCTGTGGGTGGTTATTATCTTGATTTTAATATCGATAGAGAGAAAGCAGCACGCTATGGCTTAACTGTGGGTGCTGTGCAGGATGTGATACAAAGTGCCATTGGAGGGATGAATGTGACGCAAACGGTTGAAGGCTTAGAACGTTACCCTGTCAATGTACGTTACCCTAGAGATTTACGTAGCGATAAAGAGACACTTTCACGGGTGCTCATTCCTACACCAACAGGCATACAAATCCCTATTGCCATGGTTGCAACGATAGAATATACAAGAGGTCCTCCTGTGATTAAAAGTGAAGATGCCAGACCCAATGCATGGATTTATGTGGATATATCCAGTTCAGATATAGGTGGATTTGTAGCAAAAGCTAAAAAAATCTTAGAAGAAAAAGTAAAAATTCCAGCAGGATATACTGTCACTTGGTCTGGACAGTTTGAATATATGGAGAGAGCTTCGCAACGTTTACAAATCGTTGCACCTATCACTTTGTTGATTATTTTTATACTTTTATATTTGAATTTTAAAAATGTGATAGAACCTGTTATCGTGATGCTGTCAATGCCATTTGCACTTATTGGTGGAATATGGTTGATTTATATTAATGACTATAACCTTTCTGTGGCTGTGGCTGTAGGGTTTATAGCCCTTGCGGGAATGGCAGCTGAAATTGGGGTACTGGTTTTGAGTTTTATAGATACAGAAGTAGAAAAAAGACGTGGCAAAAAGAAAGAAGCACTCTCTGTTGAAGACATAAAAGAGGCAGCTTTTTATGCTACATCACAGAGGGTACGACCAGTCATGATGACAGCAGTTTCAACCATGGCAGGGCTTATCCCTATCATGTTAAGTACAGCAACAGGTTCTGATGTAACACATCGTATAGCTGCACCTATGTTGGGTGGAATGTTAACGGTAACTATATTGAATTTACTTGTGTTGCCTGTAGTTTATAGTCTAGTCTTACAGTTTAATGAAAAAAGAAAACAAAAGGAATGAGAATGAGAGATTAAGTATTTTTTTTGATTGGAATTGAGTTGTATAAAAAGAAATGGTGGCGCCAGACGGAATCGAACCGCCGACACAAGGATTTTCAATCCTTTGCTCTACCAACTGAGCTATGGAGCCACAACTTAAAAGAAGAGTTCTGTTTAAGTGGATAGAATTATAACGGCTTAAACTTAAAAAAATACGAGGATTTAATGGAAACTAAAACTTTTTTAAATTTTTGACCAATTCCATAAAGATGTCACCTCTATGTTTGTAGGAGTTAAACTGATCAAAGCTAGCTGCAGCAGGTGAGAGCAGTGCTACCTCGTCTAAGGTCAGGACACGGTCTATTTGTATAATGGCAGTTTCCAAGGTTTCACAGGCAACAGTCTTGATATGATACTCTTTTGCCAGTGAGACAAGTTTCTTACTGTTTGCTCCTATAGTATATAGTGTAAGCATAACTGTTTGCATGTGTTTAAAAAGAGGTGTCAAATCTACCCCTTTGTCATCTCCACCTAGAATAAGATGTATAGGTGTATCTGCATATCCCTTTACTGCTTGTATGGTCGCATCTATATTGGTGGCTTTTGAGTCATTTACCCAGAGTCTTCCTTGCGCATCTTTGAGCTCTTCTTGTCTATGTGCATCTAGTGTAAAAGCGTTCATAAGCGTATAATCTGCTTCATCAAAGAGGACTTTTGTGACGGCAAGTGAAAGTAAGGCATCTTGTAAAAATGCTGCTTTGAAGCGTAATTTAGAGCTGTCTAGGTTAAAATATTCGTCTAGAAATGCATTACTGTCGTATTCTACAACATATGCATCGGTTTTGGGCACGTTAAGCCCTTGGGGGATGAGTGCCAATTCTCCTTCTTGCATCGTTAGTAGGGGTTTTAGTTTATCTGCTGCGTATTGTTCAAATGTTTCATGCCAGTCTAAGTGATCTGGGGTAATGGGAAGCAGGAGATAAATATTGGGGGAAGCCTTGTTTGTATGGTGTAGCGTAAAAGAAGAACTCTCAAGTACCCAAATAGGTGATTTTTCATCTAATTCTGCCAGGGGTGTTCCTATGTTCCCTCCAGAGACTGCACCTCTTTTTTCTAAAATGTGAGTGAGCATTTGGGTGGTAGTAGTTTTGCCATTGGTGCCTGAAATCCAAATGCTAAATGGCATAATGTTATTAAAATAGTCATATTCACTTAAAAGGTTTTTTGCTTTTAGTATGAGTGGATGATTGGGTTTTAGGCTAGGAGTAGTGATTTCTAATGGGCTTTTTTCAGGATCAAAAAGTGATGACGGATGAATAGTGTTGTCATTTTCATCTATATAACTCTCTTGACAGTTGTCATCAAAAAAAGTACAGCCGCCGCCTAGTTTTTTTGCGATAGCTTTTGTGGTAAGTCCGTAGCCGAATAAAGTTGGTTTTTTTTGCATTTTATCTAAACTTAAAGGAGATAAGTGCAAGGATGTTTGCGATGAAGGCAATCATCCAAAAACGTATGATAATTTTATTTTCTGCCCACTTTTTCAGCTCAAAATGGTGATGAATAGGAGCCATGAGAAAGATGCGCTCTCCACGTAACTTAAAACTTCCAACCTGTAAAATAACGGAGACTGTTTCTATCACAAAAATGATACCGATGAGTATGAGTAACACTTCACTTTTCCCCAAGATAGCAAGGTAAGCGATGAATCCGCCAATAGCAAGGCTCCCTGTATCACCCATAAAGACTTCAGCAGGGTAACAGTTGTACCACAAAAAACCTAGTAACCCTCCAGATAAAGCAACGGCAGGGATGAACACTTCACCTACACCTTTAATATTGGGGACAAGCAAGTACTGGCTAAAGATAGCATGTCCAGTAATATACACTATCACACCCAATGTAGAGAGTGCAATGACCGAGGGGACAGTGGCTAAACCATCAAGACCATCTGTGAGGTTTACTGCATTGGTTGTTGCTAAAAAAACCAGTATCCAAAAAGGAATGGCTGCGTACCCTAAGTCAAACAGTGGTGTTTTAAGAAAGGGAACATAAAATTCTGTTGGAAAACCCGCATAAAGTAATAATCCTGTGGCTAAAGTAGCAACCAGTGCTTGTAGAGCCATTTTCCCTCTAGGTGTTAATCCTTCTAGGTTATCGCCAGAAAGTACTTTGCCCAAATCATCTTTGAGTCCTACCAGTCCAAACCCAATCAGTGTAATGATGCTTCCCCATACATAGGGATTGCTTAAATCTACGCTTATAAATATAGCGATTAGGGTAGCAAGCAAAAAAACTGCCCCACCCATAGTAGGGGTATGACGTTTACCTTCATGCGCAGGTACATATTTACTTATGGGTTGATTGGCATTTTTCGAATGTGCCCATGCAAGATATCTTGGCATGACCAACAAGGTAATTACAAATGCAATAAAAAATGCCACACCAGCTCGCACTGAAATATAGCTAAAAAGATTGATATTAAGGAGTTGAGAGAGTTCATAGAGCATACGTTTTGTTTCCCCTTTTATGTTTAAGAAAGTTTATTTTACTATTATTTCAATAAAATATAAGAAAAAGATATGACTATGAGTAATCAAAAAACAATTTTAATTATCACGGATGGCATTGGTTGCAAACCAGACAGCAAATGTAATGCTTTTAAAGATGCTACAAAACCTACCTATGATAGCCTTTTTGAAGGTGTGCCTCGTGCACTTATTTCGACACATGGGTTAAGTGTAGGATTACCTGAAGGGCAAATGGGCAATTCTGAAGTAGGACATATGACCATAGGTTCAGGACGTATTTTGTATCAGGATTTGGTAAAAATATCGAAGGCACTTGAAGATGGAAGTATAGAGAACAATGAAGCGCTGAATGAAACTTTGTCCAAAAGTGACCGCGTGCATCTGATAGGGCTTTTGAGTGATGGTGGGGTACATTCACATATTGAGCATACTATTGGATTGGCTAAACTCATTAAAAACAGAGGGAAAAAAGTCTTTTTGCATCTCATTACTGATGGTCGTGATGTGAGTCCTACATCTGCAAAAACGTATATAGAACAAATGGAAGCACTTTGCGATGAGGATATCCGTATTGCAACTATTGGTGGACGTTTTTTTACGATGGATAGAGACAATAGATGGGAAAGAATAGAAAAAGGATACCGTGCTATCGTTGAGGCAAAACCTTCAACGGCGTTAAACCCGCAAGCATATGTAGATGAAAGCTATGCCAAAAATGAACATGATGAGTTCTTGGAACCTGTCTCCTTTTCAGGATATAAAGGTATGGAAGAGGGGGATGTAGTTATTGTGAGTAACTTTCGTTCAGACAGGGTACGTGAGATTACAGCAGCACTTGGAAAAGAAGATTTTGATGGATTTGAACGAAAGTATCTCCCCTTATACATCGCTACGATGACGCAGTACGATGCGAGTTTTAAGCATCCTATACTTTTTCCAAAGGTGGCCCCTGAACATACTTTGGCAGAAGTGGTCTCCACAGCAGGACTTCGCCAACTACATACGGCAGAAACTGAAAAGTATGCCCATGTAACATTTTTTCTAAATGGTGGGATAGAAGCACCTTATATCGGGGAGAGTCGTGTACTCATACCCAGCCCAGATGTAAAAACGTATGATATGAAACCAGAGATGTCCGCACCTGAAGTGGGAGATGCTGTCCGTACCGCAATGGATGAACAATATGATTTTATCGTTGTGAACTTTGCCAATGGTGATATGGTAGGACACACAGGCAACTATGAAGCGGCATGTTTGGCAGTCAATGCCGTCGATACTGAACTAGGAAAAATTATAGAAAAAGCAAAAAAAGATGGGTACAACATTGTCTTGACTTCTGACCATGGGAATTGTGAAGAGATGCAAGATGCAGAGGGACATATACTGACGAACCATACCGTAGGTGAGGTATGGTGTTTTGTTATGGCAGAAGGTATCACAAAAGTGAAAGAGGGATGTGGTCTGAACAATGTAGCACCTACAGTCCTTCAACTTATGGGGCTTGACATTCCTACAGAGATGGATGCACCTCTGATTTAACTGTTTGACATAATCATTTTTTCCTTGTATGATAAAATATTGTTTTCTAAACATTGTTTGATGAAAGAAGTTTAGAAGAAGTGTCGCTTTTTTAAAGGAGAATTCTATAATGAACCAAAAGATAAAAGAATCTGTAGGTACATTACTTGCACATATCATCAAGGTAGACAAGAGAGATGTAGAGAAAGAAGCACCGGTATTTTGTGATATTATGGGACAAAATTTTGACTGTAGTGAAGATGAAGCAAAAAGTTTTCTTTATGATATTATAGAAAGAGAGTATGATTTAGATGAACATGTCACGATTATCAATCAGGCATTGTGTGATGATAAACTCTCTAAATTACATCTTCTAGAACAACTCAATCATGTCATATATTCCGATACGATTGGTCCGGATGATTATAAAATTTTTGAAGATATCAAAAATAAACTTTTTGAATGTTAGCTCTAAAGCCCTACATGTTACAATATCCCAAATATTTTAAAGGGTTGGTATGAAATTTACAGGATCAAACGTATTGGTAACAGGAGCAAGTAGAGGGATTGGTGCAGAGATAGCCAAGGGTTTGGCTGCATTTGGCTTAAAAGTTTGGGTAAATTTTCGTTCTGGTGAAGCTGAAGCAAATGCTGTAAAAGCAGAGATAGAAGCAGCAGGAGGAAAAGCAGAAGTCATTGGGTTTGATGTGAGTAATGAAGATGCGTTTGTCAGTGCTGTAAAGAGTATTGTTCAAAGTGATGGGGAATTGTCATATTTGGTTAATAATGCAGGTATTACGAAAGATGGATTGGCGATGCGTATGAAGAGTGAACAGTTTATGGACGTGATTGAGGCCAACCTTAAATCAACGTTTATTGGATGTAGAGAGTCTCTTAAGGTCATGCGTAAAAAAAGATTTGGATCTGTTGTGAATATTGCATCTATTGTAGGAGAAACCGGGAATGCGGGTCAGACAAATTATGCAGCTTCAAAAGGTGGAACGATTGCTATGACAAAAAGTTTTGCTATAGAAGCGGCAACAAGTGGGATACGTTATAATACCATTACTCCAGGGTTCATCGCTACAGAAATGACAGAGGTACTTAAAAGTGAGGTCAAAGATGCTTTTACCGCCAAAATTCCTATGGGGAGATTTGGGCAACCTTCTGAAGTGGCTGATGCTGTCGCATTTTTACTTTCTGATCATTCTTCTTATATTACAGGAGAAACACTCAAGGTCAACGGTGGTATGTTTATGTAGTTTTAGAAAGGTATCTTTTTATAAGATACCATAGAAATATCAACATTGCTGCAAATAAAAATCCTATAGATAATCCATCACTGTAGCCCACAAGTATATCTTCAAAATGTTTGATTAAATATACCCACAAAACGATGGCGATAAAGGTACTCAAAAGCACTACAAACAAAGTAATTCTGTGCCTAAAACCTATGAGGTATCCTACAAAACTTCCTACAACAGGACCTGTCATGGCAAAAGGGGTTAATACAAACAGTATCAAACCAAAGACACCATACTTTTTGATCATAGGTTGATAGCCTGCAGCCGTTTTTTTAGACTTGTTTAAAAAATCATTTAAGGGTTGGTAGGATATGAGTTCAAGTTTATTCCAACTCATGACAAAAAGAGGATAGAGAATGAGTACCATAATAGATTCTATGGTAAAATTAAATACAAGTAAAAATAACATATTCATCTGTGCAGAAACACCGATAGAAAGTCCTGCCATACGCCCAAAAAAGATGTTTGTAAGGGTAATACTCAGTAAGGATTGAAAATACTCCGGATAAAACACAAACGCGAAAATAAGAAAAATAAAGAACCCAGCTAACAGTATAAGCCCCAAGAGTAAAATTCTACCTTCTTTATGTTCTACAAGTAGATGACTGTTTTTCAAATGTTCCCCCTCTTTTTTTCTGAGATAAAAATTATACCATGATAAATACTTTTGAGGTATAATTATTGGGAGAAGATTATTTGTAGAGGGCTCATATTGATACGCATACTTGTGCTAGAAGATGATAAATTATTTAATGAAACCCTAGAAGACTTTTTAGAAGAGGAGGGCTTTACGCTGCACTGCGTATTGGATCCCTATACTGCACTGGATTTTACGTATGAAAATAATTATGATTTATACCTTTTTGATGTAAACCTACCTTATGAAACTGGTTTCGAGCTTTTAGAAAAACTACGGAGCAGTGGTGATAATACCCCTTGTATTTTCATTACATCTAGAGATGATAAAGTTTCACTAAGGGTAGGTTTTGAACAAGGTGGAGATGATTATATTACCAAGCCTGTTGACCTAGAAGAACTTTTATTACGCATACAGGCCGTACTGCGTCGACAAATACGCCATGAAGTAGTACACATAGGTCAGTATGAATTTGATGTGATAACAAAAAAACTTTTTCATCAAAATAAATGCGTAGAAGTAGGATTGAAAGTGCAGGAATTACTCTATATTCTTTTGGAAGGGCAAGGAAAAACAGTTACCTTGGAACATATTAAATCCCGTTTATGGAGTGCTTCTGAGGAAGCAAGTGAAGGGGCATTGAGGGTATATATAGCCCAACTAAAAAAATATTTTCCCACACAAATACAAAATGTAAGAGGTGTTGGTTACAAAATGAGTATGGAATGTTAAAGCAAAAGAAGGAGCTTTTTTTAGCCGCAGCCATTTATTTTATAACAATCTTTATTTTGCTCATGACAGTATATCGTTTTTTAGAAAATTGGCATTTAAGTGAATTTAATTTTTTTATAGCAGGGGTACTTGTGATTTTGGTAGCTCTTGGGTGGGGATATGTGCTTGTCGTGCTCATTTTTGCACCCCAAAAGCAAATGGAAAACACGTTGACTACTCTGACTCATGATATTATACATGAATTAAATATTCCCCTTTCAACGATAGAAGCCAATATCAATATGTTAAAAAAAACAGCACAAAATGAAAAGTCTCTTAAGCGTTTACAACGGATAGAAGATGCTTCATATAGGTTAAAAAGACTTTATGGTGAATTGGTGTATACAATCAAAAAAGAGATACATGAGATAGAAAAAGAATGTTTTGATGTACAAAAAGTTGTAGAAGAAAGAGTAGCTGTCTTTCAAGAACAGGAACGTAATCCTTTTGTATTGGTATTGGAGAAGTATGAGATAAAAGCAGATAAAATTGGGTTTGAACAGATGCTTGATAATATTCTTAGTAATGCGATGAAGTACTCTAAGAAAGATACAGCTATTAGCGTAACATGTAAAGAGCATATATTGTGTGTGGAAGATAAGGGTATAGGCATGACGATGGGTGAGTTGTTGCGTATACACGAGCGTTATTTTCAAGGTGATGAAAAAAAAGAAGGAACAGGGATAGGGCTGGCTTTGGTAAAAACATATTGTGACAATGAATCAATGGGTATACAGATAGAGTCTGAAAAAGATAAAGGAACACGAGTATACATCAATCTTGAAAAAGTGCAAGGTATATGTAGTGAAGCACAGAGATGATAGTGCATGTGCCCACGACAGTGAATAGTGCTAGGTTAATAGGGGCAACATACTAAAAGTTTTTCCCTATCCCAAAACTTGTCTTATAGCTTATCTCATTTTGCAGCCCGTTAAAATTTTGGTAGATGGGTACAGAGAGGGTTAAAAAAATTGCATAATTACTCTCTGTCAATACTTGCACACCTGTAGTGGCAAAGAGTACATGGTGTCCTGTATTTTCTGCTATAACGCCATTAAACTGATCTTTGTCTACCCACTCACCGTTGAGCTCTAAAAAGATATCTACAGAGTAGTCCAGACTCTCCTCCTCTTTATGTGCATGAAATGTGTGGTTATGTTCTTGTTCTATGAGCTTGTAGGCGAGAGCTACATTGTAGTTAAAGACATCTCCAAGTTGGCTATCTTCTACCCCTTTGGTGTTATATTTGTAAAGTAGACTAGAATGAAGAGAGAGGCGTTCAAAATCTTTTGTAGAGGCCACCCCTGCAAAAAAATCCCATGAACCAGTACCTGGCTGTAAATCAGCCTCAAGTGCTTCATCTTCTTCTTGTATGTTCGTTTTCCCTGTAGGTGCTTTGACACCTGCTAAGAGAGCTATTTTGATTTGTTCTTTGTCATAGACCTTGTATTGTAAGATAGCCGAGATGTCACTTAACCCTTCGGAGTCTGCATGTGGATGTACTTCAGGAATACCATCAATCATCTCACCTGCACGTATACCTACACGAGAAATGTAGGGAACTTGCATATTGAGTGTTAAATCATCACG
>DQVJ01000175.1 GCA_015661795.1 Sulfurovum sp. | reverse complement strand
TGGAAGAACCACAAATGTTTAAAGTGCTATTGCACAATGATGACTACACGAGTATGGACTTTGTTGTTGAAATACTTATAGATGTATTTCACAAAAGCAATGCACATGCAGAACAGATAATGTTACAGATACATGAGCATGGTAAAGCCATTTGTGGTATATACAGTTTTGAAATAGCACAAACCAAAGCACAACAAGTAAAACAAAAAGCAAAACAAAATGAGTTTCCTCTTCTAGCTACAATAGAAGAAGATTCATAGAATTAAAGGATAATTATGATTAGTATAGCACTTAATGATGTATTTAAGCAAGCAGTAGCATATGCAAAAGAAAATAGACATGAATATTTAACTGTAGAACATATATTTTTAACTGTAGTAAAATCTGAAGCAGGTATAGAAATACTCTCAGCACTGAATGCGGATTTAGTAGCCCTTGAAGCAGGGATTGTAGAACATATTACAAAAACAATTCCTTCATTGAAAGAATCGGTTGAGCCATTTGAAACAGTGGCACTTTCAAGAGTGATTAATGATATGATGACGCAAATACATTCATCAGGAAGAACCGAAGCGAGTATAGGTGATATGTTGGCTGCGATTTTCATGCAAGAACACTCTTATGCAGTGTATTTGATGAAAAAAGAGGGTATTGAACGTGTGGATATCTTAGAAGTGATCTCCCACCGTTATGAAACAAGAACACCTGTGAACAAAGAAGAAAAAGACAAAGAGAAAGAAACATTTTTAGATAAATTTACTATGGAGCTTGTAAGTCTTGCTAAAACAGGAAAAATAGATCCTGTTGTAGGACGTGTCAGTGAGATTGAACGTGTGATGCAGACACTCTGTCGCCGTAAGAAAAATAACCCATTACTTGTAGGTGAACCAGGTGTGGGTAAAACAGCTATAGCAGAAGGACTTGCCCTTAGGATTTCAGAAGGTGATGTACCTGAGGTTATTCAAGATTCAAAAGTTTTTGCTTTGGATATGGGTGCTTTGGTCGCAGGTACCAAATACAGAGGTGATTTTGAGAAACGGCTTAAAGGCATTATTAACGAGTTATCAAAAATGGATGATGCAATTTTGTTTATCGATGAAATTCATACGATGGTAGGAGCAGGTGCTACAAGTGGTGGAAGCATGGATGCTTCTAACCTGCTTAAACCAGCTCTTGCACGAGGTGATTTAAAGTGTATCGGTGCTACAACATATGCTGAGTACAGAAACTTTTTTGATAAAGATAAAGCACTTAGCCGTAGGTTTGCAAAGATAGATGTAGAAGAGCCAAGTATTGAAGATACATTTATTATTTTAAAAGGTATTCAGCATAAGTATGAAGATTATCATCATATTACGTTTACAGATGAAGCGTTGCAGTCAGCCATTGATTTATCGGTAAAATATCTGCATGAGCGTTTTCTCCCGGATAAAGCAATGGATATTATTGATGAAGTGGGTGCACACTTTATGCTTAAAGGCATAGAAGATGTAGAAGTACAAAGTAAGGATATTGAGGAAAGTGTTGCCAAAATTATGAAACTTCCTTCAACAGTAATAGGAACGGATGATACGAAGAAACTGAAAGTACTGGAAAAAGACTTATCTAACCATATTATTGGACAGGATGAGGCAATACAAGTACTTTCTACTGCGATTAAACGTTCTTATGCTGGGCTCAATGGTGAGGACAGACCGATAGGATCATTTTTATTTGTAGGCCCTACAGGTGTAGGTAAAACAGCTTTGGCAACGCAACTTGCAAAAACATTGCATGTGCATTTTGAACGCATCGATATGTCTGAATATATGGAACCACATGCAATCAGTCGCTTGGTGGGAGCACCTCCAGGATATGTTGGTTATGAACAAGGTGGGTTGCTTACTGAGATGATTAAAAAATATCCACATACTGTGTTGCTTTTAGATGAGATAGAAAAGGCACACCCAGACATTATGAACATCCTGCTTCAAGTGATGGATGGGGCAAAACTCACTGACAATAATGGAGTGGTAAGTGACTTTAAAAATGTCATTCTTATTATGACATCGAATATTGGTACGAAAGAGGCCAATGTGATGGGGTTCAATAAAGATAATTCGATGAAGACAGATAAAGCATTGGCAGCATTCTTCTCGCCAGAGTTTAGAAACCGTTTAAGCGGTATTGTAGAGTTTAATGC
Organism: Sulfurovum sp.; assembly: GCA_015661795.1. GTDB lineage: Bacteria > Campylobacterota > Campylobacteria > Campylobacterales > Sulfurovaceae > Sulfurovum. The sequence goes on along the minus strand of DQVJ01000175.1, from coordinate 965 downwards.
ACTTGGGTTAGATGCTTTGGTTGTTATAGTAGATAGAGAGTTAGACAAGTTGAATATACTTCTGAAGTCTAAAGATATTAAAGTGAAACTAGGCAAAAAAGCCAAAGAATATTTGGCAAAAGAAGGTTATGATGAGCGTTATGGTGCAAGACATATTGCACGTGTGATTGATCAAAAGATTAAAGGTGCATTGACCGATGAGATACTCTTTGGTAAACTTAAAAAAGGTGGATTTGTAAACGTAAGCTATAAAAATGATAAATTAATGTTTTCGTTTGAAAATAAAAAAATTAAATAGCTCACAAGTACTCTAAAAAAGAAAAGGCAATGGCTTTAATGATTGATGAAGAAAATGATTATAAGCCTTCTTCAGAGCACTGTAGACCTACCTTTCCTGATCCCAGAGAGGCATCAGATGAAGGTCTTTTAGCATATGGAGGGGATCTTTCTTCTCCTCGCTTGTTGCTCGCCTACCAAAAAGGTATTTTCCCTTGGTATGGTGAATATGATCCTATTCTCTGGTGGTCCCCAAATCCAAGACTTATCCTGTATCCTGAGAAGTTTAAGGTACGAAAGTCTTTTAGAAGGGTATTACGTTCTGGAAAGTTCTCTGTGACTTTCGATGAACATTTTTCTGATGTGATTGCATATTGTGCTTCAATATCAAGAAAAGGTGAAGGCTCTTCATGGATAGTGCCTGAGATGATTGAAGCATATACACGTTTACATCATGAGGGGTTTGCGCACAGTATAGAAGTGCATAAAGATGGAAAATTGGTGGGAGGACTTTACGGGATTGCACTGGGGAGAGCTTTTTTCGGAGAATCAAAGTTTTCTTTGGTATCCGATGCATCCAAGGTAGCATTTAAGGCACTCAGTGATGTTTTAGGGAGTAGAGGTTATGATTTTATAGATTGTCAGATGAAAACAGACCATATGATAAGTTTAGGTGCCCAAACAGTGGA
>DQVJ01000111.1 GCA_015661795.1 Sulfurovum sp. | reverse complement strand
TTTAGGAGTAGAAGAAGATGTATTGGTACTTACCTATTTACCTGCATTTTTTGAAAAACTTGGGTTTTCTGAGATTAGTAAAGAATTGATACCAGAACATAAAATTTGGGCTGACTGTATCAAATGTATTCATTTTCCCATTTGTAATGAAGTGGCTTTAGTATTTAAAGTCGTATAAAAAAGTATTTTAAATATGGATAATTTGTTACACCTAATGCATCGACCACTTTTATGGACTATGATAGGTCTTTTTACGCTTTTTTATCCTATGTTGATTTCTATCTATGTTTTTTTACCTCTGTTAATTGGTGTCATGGGATATATTTTTATACGTGGTGTTGAAGAAGGTAAATTACATTATATATTGATTTCAATGGTTTACTTTTTAAATCTTGAAGTTAATTTATCATTACCTTTTTTTCTTATAAGTATTTCATCTTTACTTGTATATGTGATGTTCTATCAAAAATTAATACATTTTAGAAGATGCAAAATATGTAGACCTATTATCAGTGTATTGTTATTAGATGCAATGTATTTAGTATGTCTTCTTGGATATGATTTTATATTTCAGACAACAAGTATTGTGCTGGGTAATATCTTACTCTATTCTCTTATTGTAGATCTTTTGGTTGTGGTGATACTGTGAGATATAGATTTGTAATATTTATTTTTATACTTTTTTGGGCTGGAATGATTGCCAGACTGTATCATGTGAGTATTAAATCAAACTTTTATTATGAAGGTCTAGCAAAAGAGAATATAGAAAGAAAACAATTTATTAAGCCTGTCAGAGGTGAAATTTTTGATCTCAATGGTAATCTGTTGGCAATGAATCAAATAGGTTTTTCAGTCTCTATTAAACCACATTTAAAATATAATAGTGAAGAGTTGATAGATGTGGTTGACAGACTGGTCTCTACATTTACAGATTTGAATAAAACTGTTATGTTGAAGGTATATAAAAAACATAATTCACCTTATAATCATAATTATATTAAGGTGGTAGATTTTATACATTACTCAGATATGATGGGAGCCTATCCAAAGTTAAGCCTCAATCCTTCGATTAAAATAGAAGCTGAAACAAAAAGATATTATCCCTATGGCAAATATGTAGCACATATTGTAGGATATACTGGACGTTCAAATGCGAAAGAGAATGCAAAAGATCCTGTGGTCAATGAAGTAGGAAATGTAGGGAAAACGGGGTTAGAAAGATATTATAATGATATACTCGAAGGTGAATTGGGTTACGAAATTTCTAAAGTAACAGCAACCAACAAAGCCATAGAAATTTTAGAAAAAAGATTACCCAAAGATAATAAAAACCTTCAACTCAATATAGATATCAATCTTCAAGAAATGATTTATGAACGTTTTAAAGAATCAAATAAGACAGGCGTGGTAGTCGTAATGCGTACAAGTGGGGAGATACTCTCTGCTGTTAGTTATCCTTCTTATGATCCTAATTTATTTGTAGGGGGCATTAGTTTAAAAGATTGGAAAGCACTACAAAATGATATAGACAAGCCATTTACCAACAAATTTATACATGGGACTTATCCACCGGGATCTACGATAAAAATGGGTGTGGCTTTGGCATTTTCTAAAGCACAAGAGGGAATCTTGGATACCCCAGAATTTTGTAATGGATATATTACTTTAGGCAAGAGTAAACATAAATTCAGATGTTGGTCACGATGGGGGCACGGCACGGTAAGATTGAGAAAATCTATACGTGAAAGTTGTGATGTATATTATTACAACAAAAGTCTAAAAGTTGGTATCAATGCGATGGCAAGAGGATTAAGAACATTTGGTTTGGGAGTAAAAACAGGTGTGGATTTACCAAGAGAATATCGTGGTGTGATGCCAGATAAAGCCTGGAAAATGAAAAGATTTAAGCAGTCTTGGTATATGGGTGAGACTGTTATCTCAGCTATTGGTCAGGGCTATAGTCTAGTGACGCCTCTACAAGTAGCCAGATATACAGCAATGTTAGCCACTTCAAAATTAGTTACACCTCGTATAGTGAAAGTAATAGATAAAAATGAAACAAAAAATATGACAAAAACAATTCATCTCAATAAGAAACATTTACATATGATTCAGCAGGGTATGTATGATGTATGTAACATAAGAGGGGGGACAGGTTATAAGACAATGAGTAAACTACCAATTGTAGTTGCAGGAAAAACAGGAACATCTCAAGTAACGTCTATACCTCAATCCACAGTAAAACGACTTAAGGAGCATGAATTAGCATATTATCATCGTTCACATGCCTGGATAACAACTTATGCACCTTATGAAGATCCTAAGTATATTGTGACTGTACTTGTTGAACATGGTGGACATGGTGGAAGTACAGCAGGACCTATTGCTGCTGATATTTATAAATGGCTTTACCGAAATAAATATTTTAATGATACAAAACATAGTAATATATCTGATATAAATACTTCTAAATAGAAGTATTTATATATTTTGGAGTGTATTATTTAAGAAAAGCCCTAAGATAATGATGAGACTTATACCTGCGGATTTATTGTAAAGTTTATTCGCTGTGATAAAAACCAATATGAGTGTAGCTACAATCATGGTAGCTATATCAAACAGATATGAAGAGGCATCTAATGTGAGGGGATTTACAAGTGCAGCAGCACCTAAAACTACTGTGGTATTTGCCATGTTGGACCCAATGATATTTCCTATTGCCATATCTACTTTTCCTTTTAATGCAGCAGATATGCTCACAGTGAGCTCTGGCAAGGAAGTGCCAAGTGAAATCATAATAATCCCAATGACCCATTCTGAGATACCAAAACTTTTTGCTATGATAGATGCACTTTCAACTGTATAGTGTGCGCCAACAACCACTAAAATAAAACCACCTAGAATCATCGGTATGGTTTTTACCCATGAAAAAGTTTCATTTTCTGGGATTTCTAAATCCTCTTCCAGAACACCTTTTGCATCTTGAAGTAAAAACATGAGGTATGCGCCCATAAGAAGAAGTAGTAATATGGCATCAAAACGTGAAATGACACCATCTATTATCATTAAAATAAAAATGAGCACAGGGACAAGTGCCCATGTACTGTCTTTTGCGAAGAAATCTCTGTTTGGGTTAATGTTCTTTGCGATGAGAAATACACTCGCCAGTACCAATGTGATATTGAGTATATTACTTCCTATGACATTGGCTACAGCTATTTCTGCACGACCATTATAACTCGCAGCAATACTTGCAGCCATTTCAGGGAGTGAAGTACCCAGTGCAATAAGGGTAGCACCAATAATAAACTCAGGTATATTGAATTCCAATGCAATACGCTCACTTTGTTCAATTATAAGATCTGCACCCCAAATAAGTACACCCATAGCAATAATAAATATAATAAAATCCAAATTAAGACTCCTTTGTTCTGATGATTAGACTTTTGGGTAAATCAAACATTTCTATAAGTTCTTTTTCTTTCAAACGCATTTCCCCATCATCTCGTTCATGGTCAAAGCCTAGAAGATGAAGTAAGCCATGAATAAAAAGCAATGAAAGTTCATCTTGGATACTGTGACCAAGTTCATCAGCCTTTTGTCTGACAAAAGGGGCAGAAATAACAATGGAACCTAAAGGTATATCAAAGAGAATCTGTTCTGTAAAAACTGTTTCTAGGGGGAAAGAGAGTACATCTGTAGAACATGCTTTACCTCTATGCTCACTATTAAGAGATTTCATTGTTTCCTCATCGGTAATGATGAGCTCAATATCTCTACTGGTAAGGGTTTGGGCTATTTTTTCTAATGCTTCTAAATCACATTTAAGTGTTGTTTGATTATCCAAATCTATCATGCACGAAGTTTACCCAAATCTTGGTAAAATGGCAGTAAAAAGAAATGTAGGATAGATATGAAAAAAATAGCGGTTTGTATTATTTCGGGAGGTATGGATAGTGCACTAAGTGCAAAAATTGCACAACGTGACGGTTATGAGATTATTGCAGTACATTTTAATTATGGGCAGAGAACTCAAGCCAAAGAACTTGAGTGTTTTCGTTTGCTGTCAAATGCACTGAATTCCCGTCAAATATACGAACTGGATTTACCTTTTTTTGCTGATATAGGTGCATCTGCACTAACAGATAATGCTATAGAAGTACCTACTGGAGGCATAGAAGAGGGTGTACCTGTGACATATGTACCTTTTAGAAATGGGATTTTTCTCTCCATTGCTGCTGCTATCGCTGAGAAGCATGGAGCCGAGGCACTCTATATCGGTGTAGTTGAAGAAGACAGTTCTGGTTATCCAGACTGCAGAAAAAGTTATATTACTCAGATGCAAACTGCCATAAACCTTGGAACAAAAAAGGAAACGCAGTTAGAAATTAAGATGCCATTGGTAGATTTGAAAAAAAGTGACATAGTACAAAAATCAATAGAATGGGGAGTACCACTTGAACACACATGGTCGTGCTACAAAGAAGAAGGTAAAGCGTGTGGTGTCTGTGATTCATGTAGGTTAAGACTCAAAGGATTTGAAGAGGCAGGGGAGAGCGATCCTCTTTCTTATGCAAAGTAGATATTAAAATTTTTGGAAACCATTTGCTACATAGGTAAATTCATATTTGTGTGTTGGGTATTTGGTCAAACCTTCTTCAATAAATTGATTTCTTGTAATTTGTCTGTCCCAAAGTCTATACATAAGGTCTTTGAACCATACTTTTTTTTCTGGAGTATCTAAAGTCATTTTAGTATATTTCCTGTCATCTTGCGTACTCAGTGCTACTTTGACCATCGTTTTATGAAATTTAGCTGCTTTGGCTGGAGTAGGTTTTTCATAAATATGTGGTTTAATTTTTGGTGTTTGAACAGTATTAAGGCTATTTGTACAACCTGTAAAAGAGATGAGTACCATGGTAATTATAAGTAACTTAAATTTCATTTTTTCCCTTTAAGTAAAGTATATTATATTTTGGCAAATATCATTGTAACAGAATCATATAAATATTGGTGGGGTATGTTATAATTTTACAAATTTTAGAAGGTTTATTGAGATGAGAGTTTATGCACAAGCTAAAGAAGCAAAACAAGCCTACCAACTGGTGGAAAAGTTACAAACATATTTTGTAGATAGGCTCAATGAAGTGAGTATAAAACACGGAACACAGAAGGAGTGTAAGGCTGTTGAATGGGAGCGTGATAAAGGAAAACATGGTGGTGGAGTAAGATATGAAACACAAGATGAAATCTTGTTCAATAGAGGTTCAGTTAATGTTTCTCAAGTACATTATGATGATATAGATAAAAAACTCTCTTCTGCAACTGCCATTTCAACTATTATTCATCCTAGTAATCCACATGCACCTTCTATGCACATGCACATCTCATGGACTCAAATGCGTGATGGTAAAGGGTACTGGCGTATTATGGCTGACTTGAATCCCTCTTTAAAGAATGATACTTTTAAAAGAAAATTCCAGGAGACACTCAAAAGATCCGCAGATGTATATTACAATGAGGGACAACAACAAGGAGATAAATATTTTTATATTCCTGCTCTGGAACGAACGCGTGGGGTAAGTCATTTTTATCTGGAAAATTTCAATACAGGTAATTTTGAAGCGGACAAAACATTTGCATATCAAATTGGTATCAGTGTGATAGACACTTATATACATATAATTATACAAGCTATGCAAGAGCATCCTACAAGTACATCCAAAGAAAAATCTTTGCAACTTGATTATCACACACTTTATTTGTTTCAGGTACTCACTCTTGACAGAGGTACTACTTCAGGATTACTTGTTCATGATCA
>DQVJ01000188.1 GCA_015661795.1 Sulfurovum sp. | reverse complement strand
CTTTTGTACATACTGGAGAGCGAAATTACATCGATAGAAAGTTCTTATCATTATTGTGAAAAATGTGACAATAATGATACAGACTTTGAAATTGAATTTTAAGGAATTATTATGGCAGTACCTAAAAGACGTGTGAGTCACACAAGAGCAGCGAAAAGAAGAACACATTATAAATTGACATTACCAATGCCTGTGAAAGATGCAGATGGAACATGGAGAATGCCTCACCACATGAACATGACAACTGGTGAGTACAAAACAACAAAAGCGTAATTGATGATACGCATTGCGATTGACGCTATGGGTGGAGACTTCGGTCCTGAACCCATCATAGAAGGTGTAATACAAGCACTTGATGCAGAAATATTTTTGCCTATACTTGTAGGCGATAAAGAAGAAATATTAGAATTCCTCCCACAATACTATATTGATAAAGTTGAATTTGAAGAAGCTTCAGATGTTATTGCTATGTCTGATGCAGCAACAGATGCACTAAAGCGTAAAGAGTCCTCTATTTTCAAGGCAGTTGAACTCGTACGAGATGGTAAGGCAGATGCTGTACTCTCTGCAGGTCATTCTGGTGCTACGATGACTACAGCGACGTTACGTATGGGAAGAATACCTGGCATTAAAAAACCAGCACTTGCGACATTGATGCCAAGTATTACGAAAGATAAAACATTGGTATTGGACGTGGGTTCTGTCACAGACTGTAAACCTGAAAACCTTTTTCAGTTTGGAGCAATGGGTGAAGCCTATGCGGCCAAGATTTTGAAAATTAAAAACCCTAAAGTAGGACTTCTTGCAAATGGAAGTGAAGACTCAAAAGGTAATGAACTAACAAAAGCCACTTTCCCTTTACTAAAATCACTAGATGGGTTTGTAGGTAATGTTGAGGGTAAAGATATTTTTAATGGTAAGGTCAATGTCGTTGTCTGTGATGGTTTTACTGGTAATATTTTATTGAAGACGGCAGAAGGAGCAGTTTCAACAATTTTTGATTTGATGAAACAATATATTCGTAAGTCACTCCCCGCGAAAGTGGGTGCTTTAATGATGAAGAAAAAAGTTTTTGGACACATGAAAAAGCAAGTTGACAAAGATGAATATGGTGGTGCACCGCTGCTTGGGCTTAAAGGTTGTGCTATTATTTCCCATGGAGCATCTAGTCCTAAAGCTATTAAAAATGCAGTATTTCAAGCTATCTCTTATGTAGAGTCTGATGTTAATATGACAATTGAAGCACTTTTGGAGCAAAGTAGTTAGACTACCTCCCCTTTTTTTTGTTCCCGTGGATGCAAGAGTTCACTTGCTCTATAGAATTCTTCCTTTTAGACATTGCGCATTAAAATTATGGTAAAATAACGCTAATAATGTGTTAAGGATATCTATGTCAAAAATTTATGCCTCGTTTAAATCGATAGGTGCCTATGTACCTGAGAGAATTTTATCAAATAGTGATCTTGAAAAAATGGTTGATACTACAGATGAATGGATTATCAAACGTACAGGTATAAAAGAGCGGCATCTCGCTGCAGAAGATGAAGTAACAAGTGATTTGGGAGCAAAGGCCTGTGCACTTGCACTTTCTCGCTCAGGAGTCTCGAAAGAAGAGATTGATTTAGTATTATGTGCAACGGTTACCCCTGATTATTTCAACATGCCCTCTACAGCATGTGTCATCTCTGATAAATTAGGTATTAGAGATGTACAGGCATTTGATATTTCTGCTGCATGTAGTGGATTTGTCTATTTATTATCTGTGGCCAAGGCCTTTATAGAGTCAGGTATGAAAAAAAATGTACTCATAGTAGGCGCTGAAAAGTTTTCTTCTATTGTAGATTATACGGATCGAAATACATGTATATTATTTGGTGATGGTGCTGGTGCAGCGGTTATCTCTGCGACGACGGATAAAGAAGAGGGAATCATTGATTTACACGCATCAGCTGATGGTGCTTATGCTGATTTTTTAGTGACTCCTGCACCAGGAACAGTAAATCCTGTGAGCCAGAAAGTGATAGATCAAGGGTTGAATTTTGTACAGATGAAGGGGAATGAAACATTTAAGTTGGCAGTGAAAACCTTGACTAAAGATGTTAAAGAGATACTTGCTAAAAATAAGATAAATTCTAATGATATCCCTCACTTTATACCCCATCAGGCTAACTATCGGATTATCAAAGCTGTCGGTGATGCACTTAAAATGAAAGAAGAACAAGTAGTACTCACTGTAGACAAGTATGGAAATACTTCAGCTGCCTCTATTCCTATGGCTATCAATGATATTTGGGAGTCTGGAAGATTACAGACTGGTGAATTGATGTTGCTTGATACTTTTGGTGGGGGTCTTACTTGGGCTTCAGCTTTACTTCCTTTTTCTGGTAAAGCAAATAAATAATGATAAAAATTGGGTTTATAGGTGATATAGTCGGTAAACCTGGTCGTTTAATGTTGAAGAAGCACTTGAAAAGACTTCAACAAGAACACTATATTGATTTTACGATTGCTAACTATGAAAATGCTTCTCATGGGTTTGGTCTGACAGAAAAAAACTGTATTGAACTCCTTGGATATGGTGTCGATATGATGACAGGGGGTAATCACTCTTTTGATAAAAAAGAGATACTCGAAATGTTTGCTAAATACCCACTTATTCGTCCTATAAATTACCCAAAAGAGACAGCAGGTAAGGGACTATATCAAACGACTCTCTTGGGACATGAAATAGCTATTATTAACCTCATGGGACACTATACCATGCCTATGGTAGATAACCCTTTTACGATGATATTAGAAGAGGTAAAAAAGCTTAAATCTCAAAATATTAAACATATCATTATAGATATGCACGCAGAAGCCAGTTCTGAAAAAAATGCCTTACGTCAGATACTGAAAAAAGAGGTCTCAGCCATACTTGGTACACATACACATGTGGCCACAGATGATTTAGAAGTAGTGGATGGGTGTTGTTATGTGACAGACGTGGGACTTACAGGTTGTCGTGATGGGGTGATAGGTATGGATGACAAAGTACCTGTAAAGCGTTTTTTGACCTCTCTTGGGGGGCACTATGATGTACCTGATGAGTGTAAATCAGTATTGCAGATGATAGTGTTTGAGTTAGATGATGAGGGGCGTTGTGTGGGGGCTGAGAAGATTAAGATTCATGATGATATGCCGAAGATTGTGACTCAGGCTTGGGTGGATTGATACACTAACTTGACAAGTACAACTAACTTATTATGAATTTCTCTTTATTCTCACTTTTTTCGGGTCAAATAAGGCAATTGCCTCTTTGACCATAGGCTCTTGAAGTAGGGTAGATGGGTCTTTTTCTTTTGCGGCTTCTGTAGTACCTGCTTCTGGAGCTATACATGAACTTTTCATCTCTATCTCTTCTATAATAGAGCTAGTATCTGCATCAGAGTGTGGGGGGTTGGCTTCGACCACTTTGACAGGCTCAGTGACCTTATTGACTAAGGTTTCCGAATTTTCGGTCACGGAGCTTGTCGAAGGCGAAGTATTAACTACTTTTTTTTTAGGAATATTTACGATTTTGGTCTCAAATCCAAAAGTCTCTTTGACAAACATATTGATAACACCCCAGTGGGTGATGAGAGATTTTTTATCTTCTCCTTCAGCCATTGATTCCCAAGTAAGTTTATTTTCTTGAAAGCTTTCAAATGAAATATTACGTTCAAAGCATGCACCAAGATCATAACTCCTGTCGTAAATCTTTTTTATAAGTTCATCAAATATTTTTTGCTGAGGATTGACTTTCGCAACTGAAGGTGCGATTTCTTCTTTTGCGATTTCTTGTATTTTTTGTTTAGGTTCATCTTCTATTTCTTTACTTGTAGCAGAAATTGTATTTGATTCTTTTTGAGAAACAGGTGTGAATTTACTCTCCGGTATGGTAGCAACGATTTCATCTTCTGTGATAGTTATGACTTCAGGAGGAGCAGAAACATCTGCAATTGGACTACTAACCATAATTTCAGAAACTTCAACACCTTCCAACTCTTTTTCAAGTCCTCTGATCATGGTATCAATGTCTTTAATTTCCAAAGATTCAATCATTTTAAAAAGAGCCAAAGAAAGCACAAACTCACCGTCAGAGCCTAAAGAGAGTAGAGCTTTGCTTTCTGCTATTACCCTAAAAAAACGTTCGATAATCATAGGGGAAATTTTACCATTCCCCCCTAAGAGCAGTTCTTTAAGATACAGGGTAAGTTCATCTAATATCATCTCTGCTTCATAATCTGTTGCTAGTTTTATAAATGCTAAGACGTTGGTAGTATTTTTCATCATGATATCACTAAGCAAAGTTTCTAAGTGACTAGGCTCGATGATACCAAGCATACCCGTCACTGTATTTACATCAACGAAGTTTTTAGAATATACAATAGCCTGATCCATAAGTGTCAATGAATCTCTAAGTGAACCTGCACCTGAACGGGCAATGATATCCAAGGCATCTCTTTCATACTCAACTTTTTCGAGGTTTAAGATATGCTCCAAAT
>DQVJ01000113.1 GCA_015661795.1 Sulfurovum sp. | reverse complement strand
TATGACGGATTGACTACTAACTATGACGGATTGACTACTAACTATGACGGATTGACTACTTAACTATGACGGATTGACTACCAAATATGACAAGTATATAGTTGTCATATATAAAAAAAAATCAATGGTTTTATTTTGGATAAGAATCAAATTGTTAAATCAAATCAAGTTATAGAAGCTTCCTATCAATTAAGTGCTGTAGAACAGCGTATCGTCTTGGCAGCTATTTCACGTATTCCGAAGAGCCAGCCTATTACTGATGATGAGTTATACCCTGTAAGCGTTAATGAACTACAGTTATTAGGAGTACATGAAAAAACCGCATACAGAGACTTAAAAGAAGGAATTAATAGACTTTATGAAAGATCTATTAATCTTAGTATTGATGATAAATCTATAAAAATGAGGTGGGTACAAGAGATCCAGTTTTTGGATAGTCAAAGTATCATTGGTATTCGTTTTTCAAAACCTATCTTGCCTTTCATATCTAATTTAAGTAGAGAATTTACTAAGTATGCTCTATCAGATATTGCTGGGATCAATAGTGGATATGGTATTCGTATTTATGAATTATTGGTGCAATACCGACAAATAGGTAAGCGTGAAATCTCTGTTGAGAGCTTACGAAGCATGTTGGAGCTTGGCAAAAAATACCCACTATTTGCAGATTTCAAAAAACGGGTAATTGATACTGCTGTAGACCAAATAAATGAATGCAGCCCATTACGCGTTTCCTATGAGCAGAAAAAAACTGGTCGTAAAGTCACCCATATTCTTTTTTCATTTAAAGAAAAATCAAAAAGCATTAATCAACATAACGAACAAGATAAGGTTTATAAACTAACAGATGCTCAAATCAATATGTTTGGTAATCAGCTTTCACGACTACCTGAATTTTCAAATTTAGCAAATGGTAATGAAAGCTATGAGAGCTTAGCAGCAAAAATTAAAGATATGTTAAGAGACCCAGTACAACAAAAGCAGTTTTTACCACATCTAAAAAACCTTGGATTTAAAGCTTGAGTGTATTGAAGAATACACATACTGTATTCTTCAATACGTTTTAAAAATACACAGCAATACACTATGAATACAGCTACAAAATACAATGTTAGTGACGCTGCAACCCTGTATAAAAAATCTAGAGCTACACTATACAAAGATATAAAAAATGGTGTGTTAAGCCGTGATCATGATGGTTTTATAGATTTCTCAGAACTACTCCGTGTCTACGGTGAACCTTTTGGAGCAAAACAGGCAAAACGTATTGATATGTCTTCAATACAAAATCAAAATACACCTGAATACATTGATAAAACAGTGGTAGAACTGAAAAGCCAAATCGACTTCCTAAAAAAACAGTTAGAAAAAGCCGAAGATCGTGAATCCAAGGCGAACGCTCGTATAGATACGCTTTTAACACTCATCGAAATGAAGCCTCCCACAGCCAATATGACTACGTTTACCGATCAGAAATCTAGCCAGGATATAGCAACGGATCCTCGGCCAGAAGCTGAACCGAAAGATGAGGGATTGACTACTCCAGAGCAGACGAAAAATAAGCGGATTCTGGTGCCGGATCACGTTGAACCGGAGCAGCCGAAAAGAGGCTTTTGGAGCCGTTTTTTTAGACCCTATGATTAACCACGATTGTTTAACTGATATGAACAAAGTTGTGGAACATTGATCAAATAATAGGCGTGGAACGTGAAAAATCATAAAAAAAGCCCAACTTGGGGAAGATGGGCTATAAACTTTGAAATAAGTGCATGAATTTAAAGGGTAATTATAACGCATTTCGTATAAGGCGTATTATGTTAATTTTAGGAAAGGCTCTAGACTAGCAGAATGATTATGTTAGTCTAGAGCCATATAATTAACATTATTGAAGTATTTTACATGGCAATTTTTCGACATTCTTCTGCACACTGACGGCAAGCCTCAGCACATTTTTTACAATGATCATGTGAATGTTTTTCACACTCTTCCGCACAATATTCACAGATCTTAGCACAAAGCTCACAAATCTCTTTGAGGAAAGGTGAGTTATGTTGTTGCATACGCACACATAACTGACAAATATCTGCACATTCTAGACAACGTTGAATACATTCACGCATCATCTCTAAATCTTTTTCTTTTAAACAAGAAGTTGCACATTCAGTACAAATAAGTGAACAGTTTGTACATGCAGAAATACACTCTGAAAATTCCGTATTAATCATTTTTTACCTCAATTTATATAATCAAAGAAATAGACCTCTTGCGAAAGTATAGTTTTATCTAATTTTTGAATTGGATAAAACCTTATAAAATATAGCTTTTTACTGCTTAAAATTTGACTAACACAAGAAGTCTAATAATTAAAACATAATTTTTTTCTACTAATTATTTTAAATTGTTAGGGCTTTGTTGCATAAATATGTAAGCATCTGATTTAAATAAATTTAATTTTGGATCAAAAAATAATCAAAACCTTTAAAATCATATAGTTATGAAATCTTTGTGCAACAAAGCCAATTGTTAGTAAATGTAATACATAATTTTAATTTTAACTAAATCTTATTTATATTCCAAATTATTAAAAAACAGTTTTTAATTAGGATAGATGATCAAGTATCAAAAACAGCTATTCTTAAAATAACTACAATAATTTTATCACTTTAAAAATAGATTTTCCCTCTATTTAACATAATGGCACTTATGCGAAACCACTTCAAATTATTTATATAAAATCAATAACTTAAAAAATTCCCATCACCCCCAAAAACACCCAAAAGCCGACTTAGAAACAAGTCGGCTGCTTTTTAAGCATTTTTGTCACTTTTAGCCAATAAAATTGGCTAAAAAATAGTCAAAATCGGAACTTTTTCTGATTTCTAAAGGCTTCTATTTCTGAAATTATCCCCATTTTCTGCGGACAATCCTTGGGATAATTTTTAGGCTATTGCTATCTTAGCAATTGTAAATTTATGCGAAATTTATTATTTTAAAAACAAGGTCGCCTACCGTACTTACGCATGAGTAGAAAAGGGATAAAAACCATAGGTTTAATTTTTAAAGCTATATCCAAAATTTAATTTTCTTAAGTATCAACTCGTTTGGTTCTTAGCATTTAAACATGCGTTGCTAGAAGTCTTATGACACCAAGGATTCTTTATATAAAGAGTTTAGAGTTGGAAGTAGAGAAAATTATGTCTATTCAAGAATTCGCATTTCAATTATCTAAGAAAATTCAGGATCAGCATTCGGTAAAGATTAGCCGTTCACATATCTATGAATTAATTGCTTTAGATCAAGGCTATAAGACTTATAGTTCTTTTGTTGCTCAGAATCTTTTACTTGATGCTCAATATGATGATTCTGAAGAATATTATGAGCATGAATTAATTGATGCTTTAACCCTTGAAATATTGAAAAATCCGCCTGAGACAGATTATCTAAATTATAGTGAAGATGATCTTCATTGGGATGATTATGAGGGTAATGCTTTATTGGAGCAGATTAAAAAAATTATCATAAGACTTCAGGATCTACTAAAGTTAGATGCTTCAGAGGAGTTCTATTTATCTATTTCTAAAACTGTCTATCGAGAACTCTTATGGCTTAATTTAGAAGTTATTAACTTCAATACGGTGAGAGAAGAATTAACTTATGTCGATTTTGAAAATGGTAGAGTGGATGACCATGAACTTGGCGATGACTCTTTAGAGTTCTCAAAAGTTGGGAAGATTTTTGAAAAGATTTTATCTTATGCCGAAGATCGTAAGAATGCTGATGCGTATGCTCTACTAGGGGCCTATTATCGTTATTTAGCAAATCAGATAGCCCCTTACGGTAGGAATGGCTCAAATTTTGGAAGCGATTGGGATAACCATAAACAAAAATATATTAATTCTGATAAGACTAAGAAAAATAAAGAAAAGTATGAAGAATGCATAAAGCAAGCTGAATACTTTGAATCTTATATTAAAAATTCACCAATGAATCTTCATGAAATTAATTTGGATGCAGATAAGGAAACGGTTTATAAGCAGATTCTATACCTGTGTAATCGTGGTGATACAAGTGCTATAGAATACTTCCTTTATGAAAAAATCTTCAAAAATTATGGCGAGGCATGGTTATATATTTACTTAGCTCAAATGTGTGGAGTCGATTTCACTCAGGATGATTTTAGAGCCTACAATGCTTATACAGGTGAAGATTATGATGACTACGGGCCTATGGAAATCGCAGGGCGTGAGGCAATTCAGTATGCTATTGACTTACCTGTACTCAGCAGTGAAAAAGAGCATTTGGCAAGAAAGATTGCCTTAGAATTGTTTGAAGAAATCTAATGTTATTGTAGAGGTGGGAGCCAAACTCCCATTTCTAACTTCTCATAAGAGATTTTATGTTAAATATTCAAATAATATAGTTAAGATTAAAGATACATTTCTCTTTAACCTTCGTTAGTATCTTGATTTTGTTTATTTGTCATTTCTAATACAGCGATGATATTTGCGATATCTATTTTTTTAGAAAGTTCGGCAAAGTCATTTAATAATTCTTTTGTTTCAGTAAACTCATCCAAAGTTACCTTAAACAAGGATGCAGCTTTCTTTAATACTTTTGAAGAAGGTTTTTTCTTACCTGCTTCAATTAAAGAAAGATAAGTTGGAGTAATATCTAAAGCTTCTGCTACGGATATAGCAGATAAATTTTGCTTGATGCGCAACCCTTTAATTTTGAAACCTGAGAAGTGAGTGCTTTTCATAGATCGTACCTAGTTTGTTAGAAAATAATGAAAGGTCGTGTCTAGTTAAAGTCTTGATTTATAGTGAGCTAATGAAGCCCACAACTGAGCACCAGACCCATTTTGTTCTGACAAACAAATTGAATTTTTTTTATAAAGAACATAGTTAGATAAGAATAAATAGCAAAGGAATAGGCTCAGATCTAAAATATCAAATTGAACATGAACATTTGGTTCTGCAATAGTTATTGCAGGACGTCTACGTATAGGATCAAGACCACATAATATTGTCCACTCACTGTGAGTGTCATATGTATCCTCAAAATCCATCCAATTTAATATGCTCAACTTAACTACCTTTTCGTATCTTTTTCGACAGGCCTACTATTAGAAATAAAAAATATTGTCAGCTTTCTTTATTTCATCAAGAAAATAATTGCCTCATTTTCTTGTGTTACATTCAGAGTGTTAAATAGCAATATAATCAATCAGTTCTAAGTTGCATGCTTTCATTGCTTGCCTCCGTGATTCCAAAAGTTAATGTAGAAATTCAAGTAATTACCTCCAAAAATCTTGAATTTAAAAAAGGTGAAAGGGGCAGAAAATAACTTATTCTTTTGCAAGAAGAATAGAAGCCGCTGTTAGGAATCAATAAAGAGTTTCGCAAGCAATCTAATAAGATCTAAAACTGTTGTGCCATTTCTAATAATACGATTTAGATCATCAGATTGACTTTTACTAGAATCATTTGAAGTTGGGAGATTTATATAATCTTCAACTAACTCAGCAAGTTCGTGCTCTTCATTTTTCCGTAAAGCTTCAGCTATTTTCTTCAGGTCACTAACAGCTAGAAGGATCGCTCGATTAGGGTTGTTCATATTAATTTCCTTAAATTAAGTTGAACAAGAAACCGAAGCAATCACCTCTGTATGTAAGTAAGTTGTCGAAACTACTATTTGAAATATACAATGGAAATTAGTTAAACACAACAAAAAATTAAAGAATTTAACTATTATTACGCTAACAACAATAAGTGATATTTTCACTTTTATTTCGATAATTCTTGCTTTTTTTTAGTTTTAATATAGTTTTGTAATTTAATTAGGTGAAGAAATCACATTAGAGATGTTAGTAAATTTCAGAGTAGTCAATTTTCTTTCTTTGGCACAATTAAATACCATATCTTTAGTTAAGGGACAGAGTAGACGTCATTCTCAACATGTTTATCAAAATCCAGTAATAAATTTATTAAAATTTTCAGCTATTTATGGTGCAAATGGAGCAGGGAAATCAAATGTAATAAAGGCAATTAATTTTTCTAAAAGAATAATTGCAGAAAATGCTTTATCTACTAATTTTAATCATTCTTATTGCCGAACAAGTAAAACGAATAAAGATTTAGAAACAAGTTTTGAATATGAAATACTTATCGAAAATAAAATTTATTCTTACGGCTTTTCGATACTATTGTCTAAAGGTGAGCTAAAAAAAGAATGGTTGTATGAGGTTAGAGGAGGAGAAGAGATTCCTCTATTTACAATGAGTTTTGATGAAAAAGAATTCAATATTGATACTGCGAAACTTGTTAATGCGCCTAATCTTGTGAATAGACTGGAAACATATATTGATGATTTTAAAGGCTTAAAAAAGTATGAGGAATCTTTATTTTTACACTTTGTGAATGAAGCTAAAAGTGAGTTTCCAGAAGATACAGTAGCCAATATTTTTAATAAACTCTTTTTTTGGTTTGATCGAAGACTAGAAATCATTACACCCAATAAGCCAGCAGATCGTAGCCTAGTTTATTTAGAAGAAACTGACGAGTCTATTGAAAATTTTTTAAAAGACTTTGGAACAGGAATTACAAAGATTCATAAGCAAGATATTGATATTGAAGAGCTATACAAGGTTGAGGATCCTAAATTTGTAAACTTTGTAAAAGAAAACTTTCTTCAAAAAGTTCAATCTATAAAGAAAGATATATCCTCTAAAAAGAATAGTTCTGATGAAAAGAAGTCTTCTGAATTTGGAGGAATGATGCGTACAGAGCATAATTTATATTCAATTAAAGTAGATACAGAGAACAATATTCAATTTAAGACAATTAAATTTAGCCATTATGCTGATGATGATTTTTATACATTAGGTGAAGAATCAGACGGGACTGTAAGGTTACTGGAGCTATATGACATTATTAAAAATAATGAGGGCAAAGTTTTTGTTGTAGATGAATTAGATAGAAGCCTCCATCCCAATCTCACATTTAATTTCATAAAAAACTACTTAAATAGTCAAAATAATTCTCAGCTAATAGTTTCCACACATGAAGACAGAATTCTTGATCTGTCAATTATGAGACGTGATGAAATTTGGTTTGTAGAAAAGAGTGATATTGGTGAGAGTAGACTTTATTCTTTAGAAGAGTTCAAAACGCGTTTTGATAAAGATATTATGAATGCATACTTAGATGGTCGTTATGGAAGTATTCCTAAATTTAAGTTCTTAAATAATTAATATCGGATAAAATTGTGAGTTTTAGTTTTAGATTGGGAAATGCGGATCCTAGCTTGTCTAGGATTCAACCAGAAAAAAAGATTAAGCCAAAATTATTTTTTGTAGTAGAGGGGGCTGAAACCGAACGTATTTATGTTCAGGAGTTAAAAAATGAATTTGAAAATAAAATCTTAGGTGATGTAATTTGTTTAGATAGAATTGATAAACATCGATCTAATCAACTATATATCGTCACGTTAATTGATACATATTTCAAATCTCTTAGTAGCTTGGATAGTAAAATTATTCAGAAAATTAATCTTCTAAGAGATGAAATTCTATTAGAAGATACTATTACGGAAGATTTCTTGAATGAAAAGTTATCTGAAATTAAAGGTTTAGTTGATAGTAAAATTTACCAAGATTTATTTGGAAAAGTTAATCTAGAAGATGGTTCGGATCCTTTAGAAGTCCTTAATGCATTTGTTGAGCTACAAAATTTTTCGAAAGGTTTTGATCAGATTCTAATTCTAATTGACCGAGATAAGCAGAGTTTCAAGGCATCACAGTATGAAAAAGTAATGGCTATATCAGAAGCACAGGGCTACAAATTAGGAGTATCTAATCCTTGTTTTGAATTATTTTTATTTCTTCATCTAAACGATATTAAAGGTTTAGATAAAAGGAAGCTTAGAAAAAACAGTCTTGTGAAAAATGATCTGAGATATACAGCTTACGTTTTAAAAGAAGAGCTTAAAAAACATTCTAAATCCTTTAATAGTAAAAGTGATTATGATGCCAATTTTATTGTTTCAAAATTTCATAATTTAGATAAAAATATCAAGTTATCAAAGATTGTTACTGATCCAAAGGACTTGAAAGATAAAATGGGAACATCTGTTTATGAAATAATTAAGCCATATTTATAGGCTTGTGAAATATAATTTGGTTTTTCTAAAATTAACATAATACGCCTTATGCGAAATTCACCTGAATAGCCTTTCTGAGAAAGGCTATTCCTGATTTTTCGCCAAAGCTTTCTTGATTTCAATGACGGACAATAACTCTCCCTCTTTTTTCCAGGTATTCAGTCCCTCTAATACCTGATGAAAAAGTTTATTCCGCTCAAAATATTCATTTTTATAATTTTTAACTTCCTGATATACCTTAGATTTTACTACATCATTGTGGAATTTTGTCACATTCTTAATGCGATTCTTCACCTGTTCAGGAGTCGATTCACTAATATCAATCCCCAACTCCTTGAAAGCAGCCAACACAGCACCGCCCAACTCAAACTTACGATGGTTTTCAGCCGTTCTTTTTTTATTGGCTTCCTTCTTCTGGATCTGACTCAAATAAAGCTCTAAATCACTCAACTCAAGCTTATGCGCTTTGAAACTCAGATAACGAGTCGCCATTGTTTTCAAGATATTAAAATCAGCACCACTCAACTCATTGTCCCGATACGCCTCAAACAACTGCACAAACTTCTTTTCATATGCGGTCTGCGGATACTGTACAGACACCTCATCAAATAATAAGTTCAACTTCATATGCTCACGATAAGGTTTTAAGGCCTCTTTTACTAAAATCTGTTCAGCTTCAGACAATGAATCAAAATTAAATTTTTCAGCTCGTAGCATCGCAATCACATCATTCTGTAAATCAGAGCGATCCTTCTTCTGTGAAAGATAGTCTACAAATGCATGTAACTCTGCGATTTGTAAAAGTTGCGCAGGTCTGCCACGTTTTTTTGATTTATCCAATGTCATCTATCTGCCGCCTAATTTTCAGAACTGCTACTTATTGAATTATGGTTTTACCATAATTCAATAAGGCAGTCTGAAAATAATTATTTAAAATAAAAATAGAAATTTCTTGAAAAGAATTTCTATTTTTATTTTAAATAATTCGCACTTGACAGTTTCTTCCTATCGGAGAAACTAGTACGCAATGGGGCGATTCCCCCTTGACCCCCTTTAACCGGATCATTCCAGCCCTGTAGGCATTGCATAATCCGGAGATTTTTATTGCGTTTCACTCCATAAAAAACCAACACCCACAAGGAAGTGAACATGGCCAGTTACCATTTCAGCGTCAAAAGTAAAAATAAAGGCTACGCACTCGGCCACTACCTGTACATTTCCCGACTCCTGCAATACGAAGGTATCCGCAAAAAGAGCGCAGAAATTCTCGAACATATCGAACCAGGGCGATGCATGCCCTCCTGGGTCAAGGATCCTGTTGAATTTTGGCAAGCAGCCGACACCTTTGAACGGGCCAATGCCAAGGCTTATATGGAATACGAAATAGCCTTACCGAATGAATTCACCGTAGAACAGCGTAAAACGCTCGTAGAGACATTTATTGAAAAAACCATAGCAACACACCACTACCCTCATTCCTACGCCATACACAACGTAAAATCGCGCCTCAGCGGAGAAGAACAACCCCATTGCCACCTGATGTTTTCACTCAAAGCCGATGACGGTATTGAACGAAGTCCAGAACAATACTTCAAACGCTACAACGCTAAAGATCCAAGCAAAGGCGGAGCGAAGAAAATTCAGCTACAGGATGGCTATGCCGACTACTCCACTTACCTCCTGCATATCCGAAAAGCCTGGGAAAATCACCTGAATGACGCATTGGCAGAACATAGCCCAACGGTGACTTACCATATCGATGGCCAGGAGATCCAAATTAAAAACCAAGTTTCGGCAGACAACTACGAAAAATACAACGAGATACACGGCACCCTTTACCTACCAGAACCCAAACTGGGGACAGGCAAACAAAATGAAACTGTGGAATACCTGGCGGAAATCCAGAAAATCAGACAACACAATGCCAAAGAAAGAGAATTAGAACAGCGCCAAAAGCACTTTGATCAACAGCATGAATACTTCCACAGCTGCTCAAACGAACCCTTCAGCTCTCCCGAAGTGATGCACTACCTCAATCACCTCATTAAAAAAGCCAGCAACAAAAAAGAACTGGGCCACGATATCGACGAAATTATTCAAACCCAGCAACCGATCCTGCATCACGAAAAATGGGATATCGATACCATCAATTATAATCTCAACAACGCTAGGTTATACCCAGAACCAGACATGGAATTTAAAGTCCTATCCGTACGATCAAAACCAGTGATTGAACCAACATCACAGCCGAAGCTAAAACCTGAAATACAACCCTCACAGCTTGAACCGAAACGAAATGATTATGATGGTCCGGGTTTTTAAAAATTGATCTGGATCAGAAAGTACAAAGCGAGTGTCTACGAGCGACATAGCCAGATTTCGCACCTCGGTCTTCTGAAAAACCGCTTTTTTAGGTTTATTAACCTAAAAAAGTGAAGTTTAGATGTTGAAATTAGAGCCAAGACCGAGCGAAGCGAGCATAAAGCTCTATGAGCGAAGCGAATTCTGAGTTGCTTTTGCTTTTCTTCAAATTCACGAAGGAATTAACCAAAAAATTGCCCCTGAATCGAGCGAAAGCGAGATTCAATAGAGTTTGAGCGAAGCGAAAACCAAGGGCAATTTTTCATTCTCAATGTTTTTAATTATTTTTATATCTTTTAAATCTTTTCTTTGAGCTGTATCCCTTATGGAGTAAGCCTTTCAAGGTTTAACTATGACGGATTGACTACTAACTATGACGGATTGACTACTAACTATGACGGATTGACTACTTAACTATGACGGATTGACTACCAAATATGACAAGT
>DQVJ01000169.1 GCA_015661795.1 Sulfurovum sp. | reverse complement strand
GGTCTTTGATACCAATGATAAATGGATCTATACCATGTTTACTTCCTATATCCACAATGGCATCACCTATCTCTTTTTCCAAAGTTTTCAAGTCGATAATTTTACGTTCTGGTGTGATAATGATGGTACCATCAAGTAGTATCATGGGTGCATTGATATGCAGTTTAGAAAGAAGTTCTTGTGATTTGGTAAAACTTCTAGCAGTGGCAACACCCATGATGGCTTTTTGGGCTTTGGCATTCCATGCCTCCAAACTATATGGACTTATACTTAAGTCAGAACGTAAAAAGGTATGGTCTAGGTCTGTGATATATATGGGACAGTTTGGCATGTTTCTCTCTAGTACTTTATTGGGTGCATTATATCTAATTCTGCGTATTTATATTAACTTAACTTTTTCCCTTTGATAAGTACAGCAAAGAAACGCACAGCCCAAAGAATAAACAACAAAAGCCAAACAGTTACAGAGATGTCAAAAAGTATCATAAAGTTCCATCCTAATGCCGCTATGAGTGAAACCAAAATACGCACAAGTACCACCACTTGCGTTAAATAAAACAATCCAGTCACCCATTTGTCAGCCTGCATCATATTGCCAGAGTGCCCCAATGTTACACGTGTCCCA
The DNA here is from genome assembly GCA_015661795.1 of Sulfurovum sp. Taxonomy (GTDB): domain Bacteria; phylum Campylobacterota; class Campylobacteria; order Campylobacterales; family Sulfurovaceae; genus Sulfurovum. The sequence goes on along the minus strand of DQVJ01000169.1, from coordinate 5,000 downwards.
AAACCTATGAGTATGGTGAAGACAAAGCCAAGCATCAAAGTATGCATATCTAACAGTAAAAAAGGTGTGCCTTTAAGTAGTGAAAGTAGGTTTGCACTAGCTGACAAGAAAAATGCAACAGGTATCCAAAAAAGTGAAATATGCAGTATCCAGAGCAAGGGGTTTGGGTTTGGGAAAGGAAGTTTCCATCTATAGAGTTCTTTTCCTATGACAAAAGCCAGTGTTATGTCTGCTAAAAATGAGAGATGAGGGTAGATGAGTTCTAAAAAGATACGTACGATTAAAAGTAAGGTGACTACTTTAAGTAAAGATTTGTTTTTTTCTACTGTACAGTGAGAAAAGAACGGTACCATACGTTGTGCTACTGAGAATGTTACTAAAAAAATATAAAGATAAATAGCTATTTGTGTAGCAAAACCTTGAAGGGAAAATGAAAAAAATACTCCTAAAATAAATAGAGCATGTGATACTGCACCAAATATCATTGTTGTCAGTATCCAAAAGAGGTCATACTTATCTTCCATTTTTGTACTCTTAAAAATATCTAAAAGGATTTTAATGCCCCAAGCATGTGCACTAAGGAGAAGAAACATTCCTGTTTTATAAATGAATGCATTGAACAAGGCTCCTGCAATAAATAATATACTTCCTATAACAAAAAGTGAAAAAATTTCAACATAAATAGACTGTTTTATAGCTGGAGTACCTGCAAAACGAGGAAATGTGGTGAAAACAAAGGCCAAAAATACTGGAGTAAAGAGCATAAAAATCAGACTATATGCATGGAAAGATGGAGCATCTAATGTAAGCGATACAATACCTTTATAACTGAGCATAAAAATAAGCATAGTTACAATGGCATTGATAAAACCTAACACAAAAAAAGGTTGATGGGGTTGTGATAGAAAGTAGTTTTTTTGAGGTTTTTCGGAAAATTGTATAGACATTAATGACTCCTTTTTAACTATATCATAACGGAAATACATAAAGATGAAATTGACATAAAGCAAGGAAAACTAATACATCACTTTAGTTTTAAATTTTAATGTGTCTGTTCATATTAATATAGATAAAAGTAATACAATAGTATCATAATTTTTGATTTTATACTCAGCAGAGGAGATAGCTTTGGATATTAGAGATGGATTTACACAGCTTGAATTAATAGTAGTCATTGTTATTATTGGCATATTGTCTTATGCAGCAATACCAAAATTATCTGCAAACAGAGATGATGCAAATATAGCAGTTGAAGTGTCTAAAATGGGGGTATGTCTTGAAGAATCAAGTGTCTATTATTTAGTACATAATACACATATACCTGTTGGTTATTCTAGTTCCTGTGATGATTTGATATGTTATAGTCGAACAACAAATGGGGCAAGTTTAATCGTGACTATAGATGCAACTGCAGAAAATTATTGTGCCGATATAGATGAAATTGGTGGGCATCTTGCTCAAACATATAACTTTTAACATTCTAAAAGGATACTTGAATGAGACATGAATGGAAATCATTTAAAATAACACTGATACTTTACACTATTGTATTTATTTTACCATTGGTTTTTTCCTTTGTTCATTATGCATTTGATACGATGCGATCAGATACAAAAATAGTGAGACAATCCTCATGGATTGGTGGTGCGATAGAAGCTGTTATCTTAGATCCTAAAATAACGATAAATTCTTTTTATCTTAGTAAGATTGATACTGCTTTAAATCAAGTATCATCATGGGTTGCACAAAATAATGATTCAAATTATTATATAGGTACTAAAACACTTTCGGAAGACTTTTATCAAATAAATATGTGTTGGAATGATATAAAAAAGTTCCTAGATAAGAACGATTTTAGTGTGTTACGCAGTGAAGGTGTAAAATGTTGGAATACTACCAATCATTTTTCTATCATAGTAGAGAAGATGGTTTATTTAAAACAAAATAAAATTATTAATAGTTTTTATTTGAGTCTATTGTTAATGATGTTGTTTACAATCATTTTGATTTATTTTGTCAGAGCGTATATTGATAGCCAACTTAAAAAGCATGCCATATATGATTTGGAAACAAATCTTTTTAATAAAAAGTATTTAATGTCACAACTCGATATTTTATGTGCAAGATCAGTACGGACAAAAGAGCCATTATCTATATTGTCTCTTTACATAAATGTAAGTGAAACCGAACGGAAATCAATACGAAAACATGTTTTTGAAATGTTTGGTGGATTAATTATATCTTTAACACGTACAAGTGATGTAGCATGTAGATATGATTCAAATATATTTTCAATTTTATTGCCTGAGACTAATAAACAAAATGCTTTAATCTTGGAAAACCGTATACGTGAAACATTGATTAATCATGATTTTATGACACAAAATAAAGTTGAATTTAAATTCTCTACTATAGTATTTGATACTAAGGAAACTAAAGAAGAACTTATTGAACGTACACGTAATGAATTAGGGTAAAAGTAAAAGTTTTTAACTTCTACTTCCTTGTCCACCATTACGGCTGTCACGGCCACCACCAGAACGTCCATTTCTTCCATGACGGTTACCGCCACCACCTGAACGGTTTCCACGGTATCCACCACCGCCACCACCACGTCTACGGTTACGGCCACCACCGCCACCACCACGTTGTGTCATAGCTCTTTCCATAAGTAGTGCTATCTCTTCAAGACCAAGACCGATGTTGTCTTTACCTTTGACTGAGTTTTCACTTTGTATCATAGATGCTAACAAGTGAGCAATAGTCACGATGTCAAGGTCATGTTGTAGTGTTTTAACAAGCTCAATGGCTTTGTCAGTTACTTTTGTCTCTGCTATCTTAGCTATGAGTTCATCTGAACGGTTGTTTTGTACTTCCATACGTGTAGGGATGACTTGTGAAGCCATCTTAGTTCCTACATCTTTTTCTATCTTCTTAATAGTTCTAAGCTCATTTGGGCTTACAAGAGTGATAGCCTCACCTGTTTTACCCGCACGACCCGTACGACCGATACGGTGGACATAAGACTCAGAGTCAAAAGGGATATGGTAGTTAAAAACATGCGTTACATCGTTTACATCAAGTCCACGAGCAGCAACATCTGTAGCGATGAAGATGTCTATGCCACCTTGTTTAAAGGCACGTATGGTTACTTCTCTTTGTTTTTGTTCCATGTCACCATGAAGACCGCTTACTTTAAAGCCCTGTGCTGTCATATGTGCGACTAGTCTATCTACTTCTTTTTTCATACGACAGAAGATGATACATTTTTCTGGGTTTTTATAGTCGATGAGTCTTACTAAAGCATCATCTCTTTCTCTTTCTTGTACCACGTAGTAAAGTTGTGTGATTTTGGTATTGGTTTTTTCTGATTTTGTGATAGAAACTGTTTTAGGATTTTTCAAAATCTGTTCTGCAAGTTTACGGATAGCATTTGGCATGGTTGCTGAAAACAGAAGTGTTTGACGCTCTTTTGGTAGGTAGGTAAAGATATTTTTGATTTCATCGAGGAAACCCATATCTAGCATCTCATCTGCTTCATCAAGTATGACAAACTTAGGATTAATTTTGATTTTACCTGACATAAGAAGGTCTTGTAAACGACCTGGCGTTGCAACGACAATGGATGCTTGCTTGATACGGTCTATTTGCTTACCATAAGGTGTACCACCATACACTGTAGCTGTTTTAAGACCCGAAAGTTTACCAAAACGGAAAAGCTCATCACTCACTTGCATAGCAAGTTCACGGGTAGGAACAATGACAAGTCCTTCTACGCTTCCGTCTGCTTTCATCATAGACATGGTTGGTAGACCAAAGGCTGCTGTTTTACCTGTACCAGTTTGAGCCTGTGCAACCATATCATGACCTTCTAACACGAGAGGAATAGCATCTCTTTGTATCGGTGATGGTTCTGTAAATCCAGCTTCAGTTATAGCAGCTTGGATAGTATCTTTTAAATTAAAATCTGAAAATTTCATGAGTATATCTTTGTATTAAATTTTTTCGGTGTTATATCTGTCTTGGGTATATCTGTAATAAGATATGGTATCAAGAGGTTTAAACCCTCTTTTGTGCAAATCGATACCAAACTTTTAACCATTAAAGGTTATTACGCGTCAAAGCGTGGAAATAGAGGAGATAAATATATCTCGTAAAAGGAGTTTAGTACTCTCTTGCATAAAAGTTCGGAATTATATCAGAATATAGAAAAATAAGCAATACCCCAATACTTCAATATATTTCGTCTAATATTCCTCAAACAAACCTTGTAGTTTCTTGATATCATGACTTACATCAAAGAGTGCTTTTTTTTCATCCCCATAAAAGTTATCTTCAAATGTGTTACATCGTGACTGGTAGAAGATACCAATGGGTATTGGGTCATCTTCCAATGCTTTTTGCATTGCCATAGAGAGGTTACTGCTGTCATGGTCATTTTCAAGTTCATGGGTATTGCTGTTAAACCATTTACGCGTATTCACCTTATTGAAAACCACACAAGGCTGAAAAATATCTACCAAAGCATACCCCTTGTGTAAAAATGCTTGTTTAAGTACAGTTTTTGCATGTTCATAATTTCCTATATTGACACGTGACACAAATCCAGCCTTGAGAGCCAATGCAACGGAGATAGGATTAAATGGTTCACTTGTGACACCTTTTACCTGAACACCAGTCTCAAAACCCCTTTGACTGGTAGGAGAAGCCTGACCTTTGGTGAGACCATATACCATGTTATTGTGTACGATGTGTACTATATTTGGATTTCTCCTCACGGTATGTATAAAATGATTACCTCCTTCACCATACATATCGCCATCCCCACCTTCTGCTATGATGTTTAGACTAGGATTGGAAGCTTTGAGTGTGGTGGCGACAGGAAGTGCCCGTCCATGAAGACTGCTAAACATATGTGTATCGATGTAGTAGGGTGTTTTAGATGCCTGACCAATGCCTGAGACTATGACAGTATCTTTAGGATTTAGTTCAAGTTCTGT
>DQVJ01000071.1 GCA_015661795.1 Sulfurovum sp. | reverse complement strand
TGGCATCAAATTCCTCATCGTTCATACCGGCATGGGTAGCCATAATGAGTTTAAGTAGTCCCTCTTTCCCCGATGCAACAAGTGCTTTCATATCACCCTCAAGTACTGCTTTAAAAGGCTGTGTTGTTTTCCATTCAGGATGTTTTGGCGCTAAAGCTTTCACTCTGTCTATGGCAAAAAAAAGTTGAAAATACACCGGTTGTTCCGACCAAAGTGTACCATCATTGTCAAAGACTGCAATACGGTCAATCTTAGGGATGAAGTCTGCACTCTTTTCATCGGTCACTGCTGTCACATAAGAGATAATATTCTTTTTGGGAGCACTGTCATTCCATGAGGGAAGGACATCCGTTGCCTGTAGAGAAAGTGTTAAAAATAACGAGAGTATGAGAAGTCTTTTATACATTGTGTTTTCCTTATATATTCAGAGTATTTAAAACCCATCATGATGGACTTTAGATACTCTTCCAAAGGAAAAATCCTTTGGAAAATTGCTATACATTTTAGTTAAAGTTCGCTTTATCAAGCAATCGTTTTAAACCACCTTTTGCTTTAGCCATCTCAAGTGTACCGTATCCAATATTCCCTGCACTTAAAGAGCTTCCTGCTCGGAAAGGATACCCTTCTATAGAACCCATGAATTTTTGAACAAATCCTTGTGCTGGTACCATCATCCACATATTATCTGCATAAAGAGAAATACCGGTGATGCCTCTATACTCTTTTTTCTGACGTGTCCAAACATGCACACGAGTATAGTTCATCCAGACAAAGAAAGGTTTATCTGCTTTGACTGCACGTGACATGAAGTCTTTTGCTGCAGCAGCAAACTCATAGTCAATACCTTCCATTCTTTTTTTAGTTAATGGTCCTGTATCTTCTATTTTCCCATCTACTTTAGAGTGGATGACACCACGAGGTCCATACTTTTTATGAAATTCCGGGTCTTTTGGATAGTAATAAGTCTCGGGTTCTTCTTCTGCATTTAAGTGATAGAGATTTCAAAAAAACTCATCAAAACCATGGTTTGTTGGCAAGTGTTTGTCTTGGTCACCTAAGTGATTTTTACCAAACTGACCTGTTGTATACTCCTGTTCTTTTAAAAGATCTCCAATGGTCGGTGACCAGTCAGGAATACCATGATCAGAACCTGGCATACCGATAGTCAGGAGACCAGTTCTAAATGGGTGTTCTCCAAGTATAAACGAAGCGCGTCTTGCTGTACAAGAGTTTTGTGCATACATATCTGTAAACAAAGCACCCTCTTTTGCTATAGAGCCGATATTTGGTGTTTTATATCTCATCATACCTTGATTGGTTGCAGAGATATTCCAGTAACCGATATCATCCCCCCACATTACTAGAATGTTTGGTTTCTTAGCCATAACTTGAGTTGGCATCGTCACTGCAGCGATACCTAAACCCAAAGCTAACAGTAGTTTTGAACTTGTTTTTTTCGTTCTTTTTACTTAAATTTTTAATTAACATAAAGTATAGAAAATATATTATTTTTTTAATTATTTACCTGCTATCCCAAGCCCTATATCTTTCATTGGGAAATCTTTATAGGTATTACCATGTTCTCTGATTAGCCCAACTGCTGTACCGATTCCCCATTCAAAATACCTATGTCCTGTACTCGCTTGTTCTTTAGGATCCGTGTAAAGATTGTAAATCCAAGGAGCCATTCCTACATTGAGTATGGTTGACTCATCAAGATTAGCCATTGGATATTTCACATCAAATACTTTCATATGCACCTTATACTCTTCCCAACGCAATGCCATAAAAGTCTTTTCAGAGTACATAAATACAGCTTCTCTGTTTGACTTACCCTCATCTCCAAGTAAGAAAGAGGTCTGATCTACCCCATCAATATATCTATCAGGTGATATTTGATTCTCAATACCTGCGATAGTAAGGCTTGTATTAAACAAATCCATTAAGTCAAAGAGACCATCACTCTGTTTCCCAGATTTTATCATACCAGGCCAAGAAGCAATACCAGGAACTCTAACACCACCTTCCCAAGTTGTACCTTTCCCACCTTTAAATGGTTGGTATCCAGAATCTGGCCATAAATCTTCATTGGCTCCATTATCAGATGTAAAAAACACAAAGGTATTCTCATCAATTTTAAGCTCTTTGAGTAAGTTTACCAATCTTCCAGTAATGTCATCTACTTCAATCACTGCGTCTTTATAAGGAAATTTCGCAGGACTTTTTCCTTTAAAAGCTTTTGCAGGAAAGTTATCATTATGTACTTTAATAAAAGAGTGTACTAGATAAAAAGGTTTATCTTCTTTGACAGCCTTTCGGATAAAACTCTCCGAATACTCTGCTACTTTTTGATCTATCTCTGCTAGTTCATCGAGTGTCTGAATCTCTTGAACGCTCTCTAATTTACCACCTTTTTTACCAGCAGTAATAGCACGATGGCTAAGTGTATCAAGAACTTTCATTCGCTCAGGATTATAAACCATATCTGGATATCGTCTCTCCATCATCCCCTGTGTAAATTCACTAGCCACACTTAAGATCCCAAAATACTCATCATAACCTACTTGATGAGGCCAATAGCCATCTTGTTCACCTAAATGCCACTTACCTGACAGTGCAGTGATATATCCATTTTTAGATAACATAGCTGCCGCAGTTACTTCATCTGCCCATGGATTTACAGTAGGTTGTTCCCCTGTTAAAATTGGACGAGTCAAACCACTTCTTGCAGGAATTCTACCTGTCATGATAGCAGCTCTTGTAGGAGTACAAGTTGGCTGTGCATAGGTAGAAGTTAAAAGAATTCCATTGTTTGCTAGTGCATCAATATTTGGTGTAGGTGCACCTATCATTGCCCCACCACCATAAACTCCAGGATCACCATAACCCATATCATCCACTATCAGTATCAAGATATTTGGTTTTTTACCTGTCCTCTTTTCTAGCTCTTTAAGCTTCTGTGCAGAGATTTTATTTTGCTCTGCATAAACTCTTGAGGGTTCAAGATACTTTGCCATGTGTACTGCTTTGGTAAATGGAATGTTTTCTTGGGCTATCAAGCCTTGAGATAGTCCGATACTTAAAAATAAACTTGTTAAAACTACTACACTACTTTTCATTATGATCCTTCGTATTTAAATTTTTTATCTATTTATATGTCTAGTTGTTTAGTCCCAAAGACTTACTCTCAGGGTTTAGCTTAAAATACTCAGGATGCTACTGATATATTTGAATGATTGTATCATAAGGTGTCTGATACTTTAAAGCTTTGAGTTTTTTCTGATAATTGCATAGAAGCAAAAAGCTCATTATGTGTGGTTTTAACATCTCTAATGTTTCGTAATGATAAAGTTTAATGGTATGTGATTTAAGTACTTTGTTCATTATCTCTACTTGCCCATTAGTCCAAGGATGCCTAAACTTGGTAAGCCTATGTTCTATGTTATGCTCATTGCATACTACATCAAATGGATGTATTTTTTCTTTTGGTCTTAAATGTTCAGCTAAAAGTACATAGGTAAACTGTGCACTATTGTCTGTAAGTATGGTATGGATTTTCAAAGGAACATCTTTGATGAAATTTTGTAAGAATGCACAAGCGATATCTTGTGTCATTCTCTCATGTATTTCTACATAGGCATACTTAGTAACTCGGTCTATGGCTACAAACATGTAGGCTTTTCCTTGTTGACTATGTACTTCTGAAATATCTATGTGTACATAGCCAATATGATATTCTATGAAACTCTTCTTCTTTTTTTGGCAACCTCCTCTTTAGGTAAACGACTTAATTCATGACGTTGTAAGCACCTGTGTAGGTTTGAACGTGTCATTTTAGGTATCTCATCCTTCAACGCAATGAAGACATCATCCAGTGAAAACTTTGTGACTCTTCTGAACTCACATACGATTTGTTCTTCTTGTTCGGTCAGTACAGTAGACTTTGGAATAGTGGAACCACTCTTCTTGTATGTTGTGCGTTCTGCATTCTTCCACTTTGTAACGGTCTTAGGATTTAAAGAAAGTCTTGTTGCTA
>DQVJ01000150.1 GCA_015661795.1 Sulfurovum sp. | reverse complement strand
CCTGACTCATGTGAAAAGGCATTTTTACCAACTATGGCCTTGTTAGGTTGTGGTTCTATACCTGTAATGTTAGCTATCAATCTACTAGATGGGTATATCTCTTTGGTGTTGATGTTAGTTGTGTAGGCGGCAAAGACGTCAGAACGTGTTTTTAAGGTCATGACTATCTCTTCTAATGCAGCATTTCCTGCTCGTTCACCTAAACCGTTGATGGTACATTCTACTTGTCTAGCACCGTTAATGACAGCTTCTAATGAGTTAGCAACCCCTAAACCTAGGTCGTTATGATTATGTACAGAGATGATGGCTCTGTCTTTTACATACTCACTCATCTCTTTGACCATAGCACCTATCTCAAAAGGAAGTCTAAATCCTACTGTGTCTGGTAAGTTTATAGTAGTTGCACCTGCTGCTATGACTGCGTCAGAGACCTCTTTCATGAATGACATGTCTGAACGTCCTGCATCTTCACAAGAAAACTCTACATCTTCTACAAAGGTACGTGCATACTCTACCGCACGCACCGCTCTTTTTATGACTTCGTCTGGAGTCATTTTTAACTTGTATTCCATATGAATACTGGATGTTGCTATGAAAGTATGTATACGTTTCATCTTTGCTTTTGCTATGGCTTCTCCTGCTGCTTTTACGTCTGTGTCCGTGGCACGCGCCAAAGAACATACAGTGGAGTTGTTAACACGCTGTGCTATCTTGTCGATGGCATCAAAGTCACCAGGACTTGCTGCTGCAAAACCCGCTTCGATGATGTCCACACCCAAACGCTCCAATTGTGCTGCGATTTGGATTTTCTCTTCGGTGTTCATAGAAGCCCCAGGGCTTTGCTCACCGTCCCTTAATGTTGTGTCAAATATTAATATTGTGTCTTTGTTCATTTTATTACCTTAATAATGTGTAAAAGCTAGTTTGCTGTAAATTATCATATTTTACCTAAATTGAGATTAGGGCATTTAGAATAGTATATTGTGTTATTTTAAAAGAGGATAGTTAGACTATTAGAGTGTGAGCAGTAGCAGGAGAGAACTATCAGCAATATTTGCTTTAGTAAAAATTGTTTGCATATGTATAGTATTTTTCATAGTGTTCTCCTGTATTTATTTGCAAGTATAGCTAAAAGAGAAAAAGAAGGCAAGATGAAAGAGACAAATCTATGTCTCTTTGTTATCATTATTTTCTTTTGCTTTAGCCTCTTCTTCTGCAAGTTCAGCATCGAATTTTTCTCTTTGTTCTTTCGCCATAGCTTCTGACTTCGCTATTTTATCTCCATGGGCTAGACGGCTTTCCATGTTATTTTCGGTTTCAAAATCAGCGATGATAGAACGTACTTTCTTACCTTCTATGACCTCTACATCTAAGAGGACTGCAGTCATATTCTCTATGGCTTGGCTGTATTCATTTAGTGTCTTTTTGACAAAATTATAACGCTCGTTGAGTGTATCTTTGATAAAGGCATCCATTTCTTCTGACATTTTTTCACTATAGTCAGTACTTACAGCTCCTCCACCCAAAAATGAGTTAGATGAGCGTGAAAGTACCATAAGTCCAGCCACATCTGTCATACCATAGACAGATATCATGTCTTTAAGTATGGCTGTGGCACGGTCCAAGTCATTGCCTGCACCTGTGCTAATCTCTTTAAGGAAGACCTCTTCAGCGGCACGTCCACCAAGGAGTACGTCTATTTCTGCCATGAGTTCATGTTTTTGTTTTAAAAATCTGTCTTCATCATCTGGCAAGTGTAAGGTATAGCCCAATGCTCCAAGACCCCTAGGGATGATGGAGACTTTAGTGACACGTGTAGCACCCTTGGTAAGTTCAGCCATAAGTGCATGACCACTTTCATGATAAGCCACGATGCGTTTTTCAACGTCTGAAATCTTACGGTTTTTCTTTTCTAATCCTACAAATGAACGCTCTATTGCTTCTAGTAGGTCTGATTGGTCTATCTCTTTTTTGTTAGCACGTCCTGCTAAAAGAGCACCCTCATTAATAATATTTGCTAAGTCAGCACCTGCAAGTCCTGCAGTTTGTTTCGCTATTACAGAAAGGTCAACTTTACGAGAGAGTTTTACACCTTTTGAGTGTACTTTTAAGATGGCTAAACGTCCATCAAAGTCTGGTTTATCTACTAACACTTGTCTGTCAAAACGTCCAGCTCTAAGTAAGGCAGCATCAAGTGTCTCTGGTCTGTTAGTGGCTGCAAGTACGATGACGGGTGTGTCGGTGCCAAAACCATCCATCTCTGCGAGGAGTTGATTGAGTGTTTGCTCTCTTTCGTCATTTCCACCCATTTGCCCACCAGATGCTCTACTTTTACCTATAGCGTCTATCTCATCTATAAAGATGATAGAAGGTGCTTCTTTTTTAGCTTGAGCAAAAAGATCACGTACACGAGATGCTCCAACTCCTACAAACATTTCTATGAAACCCGAGCCACTTACTGAAAAGAAAGGTACAGAGGCTTCACCTGCCACAGCTTTAGCAAGTAAAGTTTTACCCGTTCCTGGAGGTCCTACTAAAAGTAGACCTTTTGGTATCTTGGCTCCAAGTTCCATATAACGCTCTGGAAATTTCAAGAAATCGACTATTTCTTTGACTTCATCTTTGGCTTCTTCTACCCCTTGTACATCAGAAAATTTAGTTTCAGGTTTTTCAGAGTTTATGAGTTTGTCTGCTTTGCCTGGGTTACCCAGCATGCCACCCATACCTTTAGACATCTTCTTAGCAAGGAAAATCCAAATACCAAAGAAGATGAGGATAGGAAGAAGTGAACCAATAAGATCAGAAAGGAAACCTCCACCCATGACACCTTCATACGTAATACCTTTT
>DQVJ01000118.1 GCA_015661795.1 Sulfurovum sp. | reverse complement strand
TGTTGGTAAGTTCTTGAGTACTTTTAAAGAATTTCCTCCACGTATGAAAGCTGCAAGTTTCAACCTTGACCATGTTATGAAAAAAATGACTGAAACATCAAGTAAATAACACTTTTACCTTTTCAAAGGAGTTTCTCCTTTGAAGGTGTATGTATCACTAAAACAATACACTCTAACTACTTTTGTAATTTTAAATTCATTTGTGACAGTTTTGTGACAATGTCTTTCAGTATAATACGTATAGAAACTATATTAAAGGAAAATAAATGAAAAAAATAATACTAATCTCCGCAATCGCAGCAACAGGACTTTTTGCAGATATGATGACAGATATGGCAACAAAAGTAGCTACAGATCATGTTAAGAGTGAAGCAACAAAAGCAGTAACTAACGAAGTAACAAAAGCAACAGGTACTGAAAAGGCGAAAACTGAAGAAAAAGTAACTGAGAAAAAAGAAGAATCATCTTCTATGCAAGACCAAGCTATTGATGCAGCAGCAGGGCAGGTAAAAGATAAGGCCGGTGTGGAAAAGTCTATTACAAAAGGTGTAATTAAATCAGTACTCTAAATTTAAATAAGAGACAAAAAATATTTTTTGTCTCCCTCTCACTTTTCAAACTATAATCACAATTCCGATAAAATAACTACTATGACATTTAAACAAATATTTTTACTCTCCATTTTTACGCTTTTCTCTTATGCCGATGTACAAGTTCTGCTTAGCAAAGATGAAACAAACTATCTCAAAAATAAAAAAGAGATAAACATTTGTTTTAGTCCTAAAGGCTTACCTCTGCTTGGCTATAAAGACGGACAGAATATTGGTATATTGCCAGAAATTATGTCTTTAGTCGAAAAAGAAATACCTTTACCTTTCCGTTATGTACCAGTGAGAACATGGAAAGAGTGTATAGAACTGAGTAAAGAAAAAAAAGTTGATATTGCAGCTATGATAATAACTTCGCCCAATAAGCATTTACATTTAATGCCGTCCAATAAAGTGCTAGATGGATTTATAGGAATTGCTACAAAAATAAATGAACCATTTTTTAATGAACTTCATAATCTTGATGGAAAGAAAGTAGCATTCATACGAGGTCAAGTAAGTGTTCAACAATTAGTAAAATATAAATTTCCAGATATTGATATAGTTTTGGTAGACTCGATTGATGATGGGCTTAAACTGGTTGCAAAGGGTAAAGTATATGGATATGCCGATGAGACCTACTCTTTGGCGTATAACATCCTTAACCTTTACAATAATGAACTAAAAATTATGAACAGAGTAAATGAAAGACCTATTAGTGCTAGTATAGGTGTACACAAAGATAAAATAGAACTTTTAAGTATTATCAATAAAGCTGTTGATGCAGTAGATGAGAAAAAGATTAGAGATATTATACATTCCTGGATCTCAGTACGTGTAGAGAATGGGTTTGACTATACATTTTTGATGCAAATAGCTTCGTTTTTATTGGTTGTTTTACTTGTAAGTCTCTACTGGGTCAAAAAGCTTTTAAAAGAAGTAGGAAAACGAAAAGAAGTAGAATATGAACTTCAAAAATTTAATAACAATTTAGAAAAAGAAATTTCTTTAAAAATACAGGAGATACATTATAAAGATGCTATGTTATTGGAAAAAACAAAACTGGCAGCCATGGGTGAGATGATTGGTTCCATCGCCCATCAGTGGAGACGACCGCTGAGTACGCTACATATAAATGTTTAAATGCTTGAAGAGGACTATAAGGAGAAGAAGATAGATCAGGTATTTTTGGAAAAGTTTATTCATAAGAACTCTGAGATTATTCAATACATGTCTCATACTATTAATGACTTCCAAAACTTTTATAAGATAGATAAAGAGAAGAGTCTGTTTGATGTTATGGAAAAAATAAAATCCGTTTCTACACTTAAACTTAATCAATTAGAGCAAAATGGGATACAAATTACAAAAGAAGGTGAAAGTTTTGCCGTAATTGGATTCCCCGGTGAATTTCAACAAGTTATTTTAAATCTTATTAGTAATGCAAAAGATGCACTTTTGGAAAATGAAATTAAAAATCCAATGATTAAGATAAAGCTTTTTTCTGATGATTCTAAAGGGTACATAAAAATATCAGATAATGCGGGAAGTATCGATAAAAATATTATAGATAAAGTATTTGAACCTTATTTTACTACCAAAGAAAAAGAGGGAGGTTCAGGGCTTGGACTCTATATGTCAAAAATGATCATAGAAAAAAATATGAATGGTGAACTTTCTATATCAAATACTCTTGAGGGAAGTGAAGTCTTGATAACCCTAGATAAGGAAGATAATGTCTAAAATATATGAATTAACACTGCTTTATGTAGAAGATGATAATGTATTGCGTGAACAGTTTGTACGGATACTCAGACCAAAATTTAAAGAGATCTATGAAGCTTCTAATGGATTGGAAGCCCTTGAAAAGTATGAGACATTTTCTCCTGATATGATGTTGGTCGATATAAACATACCTAAAATAGATGGATTAGAAGTGATAGAACTGATAAGGAAAAGTAACAAAACTATACCCATCGTTATTTTAAGTGCCTACTCTGATGAGAAAAAATTACTCAGAGCCATTACATTAGGGTTATCTCAGTATTTGGTCAAACCAGTAGCACATAAAAAGCTTCTTTCTTTATTTGAAGAGATGGCTTTACTCTACGAAAAGAAAAGAGATGAAAAAAATATTATTTTACTTAAAAATGATTATTTGTGGCAAAAAAAAGAAAAGATTCTTTCT
>DQVJ01000136.1 GCA_015661795.1 Sulfurovum sp. | reverse complement strand
GGTGTGATTTTTAATGCTTTTGTTGCAGCTTCTACCTTGCTTGGATCATTCCACAAAATAGCAGAACACCCTTCAGGTGAAATCACTGCAAATACAGAGTAACGCATCATTGCCAATCTATCTGCTACCCCAATCGCCAGCGCACCTCCAGAACCACCTTCACCAATCACAATAGAAACCATAGGTACTTTCACCGAAGCAAATTCAAAAAGATTCTTGGCAATTGCTTCACTTTGACCTCTCTCTTCTGCACCAAGACCAGGGTAGGCTCCTGGAGTGTCTATAAGCATAAGTACAGGAATATCAAACTTCTCTGCCATTTTGACTGCTCGAAGTGCTTTTCTGTAGCCTTCAGGATTTGGCATTCCAAAGTTTCTCTTAATCTTGTTTTTAACTCCACGCCCTTTTTGTTCACCTATAAGCATAGTTTTTTGACCATCTATCCAACCAATATAACAAAGAATAGCAGGGTCATCACGGAATGCTCGGTCACCATGAATCTCATAAGCATCTTCCATTAAATACTTCACGTAATCCAAGGCATAGGGTCTATCGGGATGGCGTGCCAACTGAAGCTTTTGAAAATCAGAAAGTGAACCAAAGGTTTTTTGTACCTCTTTGTCTAAATCATTTTGAAGTTTTTCAACTGCTTCCGTATTTGCAATGGCATGTGCAGATACAATCTCTTCTTGTATCTTTTCAATTTTATTTTCAAAATCTAAATAGGTTGCCATTCGCAATCCTTATATTTTTTTAAAAATGACAACACCGTTAGTACCACCAAAACCAAATGAGTTACTCATAGCAACATTAATTTCAGCTTTTCTAGCACCTGTTGTAATATAGTCTAAATCACAGTTTTCATCTGGTGTTGCGTAATTAATGGTTGGAGGCAGTACGCCATCTCTCATTGACATCAAACATACGACTGCTTCTATCGCACCTGCAGCGCCTAAACAGTGTCCCAATTGACCCTTGATAGAACTAACCGGAGGACAATTCTCTTTTCCGCCAAATAATTCTTTCAGTGCTGCTGTTTCATTTTTATCATTAATTGGTGTCGAGGTTCCATGTGCATTGACATAATCAACTTTTGGTTCGCCTGCCATTTTATACGCACCTTTCATCGCACGTAATGGTCCATCCATAGTCGGTGTTGTAATATGATTTGCATCCCCACTTTCACCAAAGCCTATGAGCTCTCCATAGATAGTAGCCCCCCGTGCCACGGCATCATCATAACTTTCCAACACTAAAGCTCCTGCTCCTTCACCCATAACAAAGCCATCCCTATCTGTATCAAATGGTCTTGAAGCTGTTTCAGGGTCGTCATTTCGAGTAGAAAGTGCCTTCATCGCAGCAAAGCCACCCATGCCTACAGGACAGATAGCTGCTTCTGCTCCCACAACTAACATTTTGTCAGCTGTTCCTACTATGATAGACTTAGCCGCTTCACCAATGGCATGTGTTCCTGCCGCACATGCTGTAACGGAAGAAAGATTAGGGCCTTTGAGTCCTTCATAAATAGTCACAAAACCACCAAGCATATTGACAAGAGAAGAAGGAATGAAAAAAGGAGAAATTCTTCTAGGCCCTCTAGTATGACATACGACAGAATTCTTTTCAATATTTGAAAGTCCTCCTATACCTGAAGCAGATGCAATGCCAAATCGCTCCATATCTACATTTTCAGGAAGGTTCGCATCAGACATAGCTTCTTTTGCCGCTTTTAGCCCAAGCTGTATAAATCTGTCTGCTTTCTTCACTTCTTTTGCATCTAGTACTGACTGAGGATCAAAATTTTTGATTTCACCGGCAATTTTTACTGTATGCTTTTCCGTATCAAAGGATTCAATGTTTGAGATACCACATTTTCCATCTATGATTGCAGAAAATGCACTCTCTTTGTCTAAACCTAGAGCGTTTATCATACCCAAACCTGTCACTACAATTCTTTTCACCGCCGACTCCTGTATGTACTATATAAGATAGATATAAATATTTTAGTAAATATTCATATATATATTATGTATCTCCCCCGAAGGGAAACATACGATAGAGAAAAATACTATACGTTTTCGATAAACTTAATTGCATCAGCAACTGTTGCAATAGCTTCTGCCTGATCATCAGGAATTTCAATATCGAATTTCTCTTCAAGTGCCATTACCAACTCAACAACGTCAAGACTATCAGCTCCAAGATCCTCTACAAATTTAGACTCTTCTTTAACCTCTTCTGGGCTCACATTTAGTTGTTCAACAACCACTTCCTTTACATCATCAAATAATGCCATTGATTACTCCTTAAGTTTGTTAGTAAATACGCATTATTATAACCAAAAAATGATAAAAAGCTTATATTTTTACTAAAATCTCATGATGTATCATAAAGATATAGCCGTTTGTGTGTAAGAAACACGATTAGGCGTTAAAAAGCAGTTGTTACCCCTACCTTTTAAAAATAAGCGTAACTGTAGCGTAAAAAATTAAAATTTATATCTTAAGTTTGTATAAAAGTAACGACCAGGTTCATTCATAAGAACAATGGTGTCATTTGCTGTAATAGTAGGTAATAAAATTAAATCTTTATAGGTATTTGAAACTGCATATGTTGTGTCAAACAGGTTATCTATACCTATAGTTATCTCAAAATTCTTTGCAAATGTTTTGCTTGCATTGAGATTAAGAATGGTATAAGCATCTAAAGGTTGTTCACCATTTTCATTATCTATCCTCGTCCATGCATCTGAGCCAACAATTTCTGCACGCATGGTAAAGCTCTCATCCCAATCATAGTTAAGTGCAAGATTATATTTAAAAGGAGGTATTTCAGGCATATCTGTATTGAGCTGACCTGTAAGTGGGGTGTCTTTTTCACCTCTTTGGTATGATACACCATAATCAAAATAGATTGAGTCTGTAGCAATATATGTCCCACTAAACTCAAATCCATAAACTGTTGCATCTACATTTTCATATGCATGGTATGCTACTGGTTTGCCCATCATAAGCATCGTGTTACTTGCATTGTATGCAATAAAATCATTCAACATGGAGTAAAAAGCTTTAAATTTAATCATGCTATTATCAAACTGATGTTCCACACCGATATCAAACTCGTAATTGACAGTATTTTCAAGGCTTGGATTGCCAATCTCATTTCCCATACTTCCCAACCAATACAGCTCTTTTGCATCTGGTACACGAGAAGATTTTCCTACACCTGTAAAAAATCTTGTCTGCGTATTCATCATATAGGTTCCATTAATATAACCATTGAGTTCAGCGTAGTCATTTGACTGTTGTGTGCTATTGGCTGATGTAATGCTTGTATCATCAAATCTTAACCCAATATCAAGTATCAGTTTATCCATCGTTATTTTATCTTTAAGAAAGAACGCAATATTTTTGGTATCTACATCCCATATACTGTGAAATTTTGTTTCGGGTAATGGTATATCATTTTTATAATATCCTCCATCCCAGTTACGAAGGGTGTAATCTATACCCCCTGTAATGGTGTGCTTATCCCATACAAAACTATTTTTAATCTTTGCTCCATCCACCTGTGTTGTTAAAGTATGTGTCATATAATTCACCGCACCCATTGTTCTATATTTTGTTGACATAGGATGTTCTACATCAGAACGATAAAGTTGTACATATAGTTCCTGGGAATATCTTCCCAAATCTTTTGTAATATACTCTACATTAAAAAGATTAGAATCATCATACAACGCATCCATTTTAGAAGATGGATATAAGACATCATCACTTCTATTGCCTGTATAACTCAGTCTTAACTCTTGGGTGTCGGTCATATTCCAAAAAAGTTTTGCCATAACTGTTTTTTTACTGTAAGCATCCAGATTTTTATATTTATCCTGATATTGGACTGATGCAGGTACTTTCCCCGCATCAATTTCTCTTTGGATTTGTCCAATAAAATTATTCCCGTCACCATCTTTATACTGTTCACTGCTTTCAGTTGAACCACTCAACAAGAACCTCACTGTATCATTTCCCCCGCTAAG
>DQVJ01000045.1 GCA_015661795.1 Sulfurovum sp. | reverse complement strand
TTTTTTCATTTTTGTTAAAAATTTCATCTGATTTTAAAAGGGGTAAAATAGAGAGCAATACTTCTTCCATCGCTTGAAAAAAAACATCATCTTCCGCACAGTTTTCATTTTTAAGTTTTGCTATTTCTGCTTTTGCTTCAGCTGCGTTGGTCACTTTTTTCATTTTTATTCCTTTGTATTCTCACACACAACACTATGATAACACACTATCGTCTTGAATATACTCTCTTTGGAAATATTAAAATGTAAATGTTAAAGTATGAGAAATATTGTCATTAAACAAGAAAAAGGAAGAAAGAAGTAGTTATTACACATAAAAAATAAACTTACAAAGAACTACGTTTATTTTGTACGTTTTTTCCACTCTTTTTCAAATTTTTTACGCTTCATATAAGAAAGTTTTTCTATAAACACTTTTCCATCTAAATGATCTATTTCGTGCTGTATCGCAATGGCTAAGAATGCATCATTCTCTAGAGAATGTTTGTTACCATCTCTATCAAAATAGACTACTTTTACATGTTTGGCACGCTCTATATCTTCATAAACACCAGGTACAGAGAGGCATCCCTCTTGAAATTTTTCAGAACCATCCTGCTCTGTAATGACAGGGTTAATCATCTCCAAAGTATTTTCTTTGGGTTGATCATGCTCCCCGTCTTCACCTTCTAAAGGAATGTTGATAATCAAAGCACGAAGGTCAACACCTACTTGTATCGCTGCTAACCCTACACCATTTTTGGCACGCATTGTATCATACATGTCATCTAGCAAATCATGCAATGCCCCATCAAAAGATTTCACTTCTTTCGAGATAAGCTTAAGTCTCTTGTCTGGGTAAACAACTATCTCTCTTACCATACGAATTCCTAAGTAAAACTTTTAGTCAATACTTTGTCAATCAGGCCATATTCAACAGCTTCTTCAGATGACATAAAGTTGTCACGTTCCGTATCTTTTTCTATTTGCTTTGCTTTTTTACCTGTTTTTTCTGCAAGAATTTTATTAAGGGTATCTTTAAGTCTCTGAATCTCCTGTGCCTGTATCTGAATATCTGTTGATTGCCCTTGTGCCCCACCTGAGGGCTGGTGAATCATAATACGTGCATTTGGGAGGGCATACCGTTTACCTGGTGTTCCACAAGCCAATAAAAATGCTCCCATAGAAGCTGCTTGACCCATACAAATAGTCACAATGTCTGGCTTAATGTAGTTCATAGTATCAAACATAGAAAGACCAGAAGTAATCACTCCGCCTGGAGAATTGATATAAAAATAGATATCTTTATCCGGATCTTGTGCTTCAAGAAACAAAAGTTGTGCCACAATAGTAGATGCCACCTGGTCATTCACCTCTCCACTTAACATTATGATACGATCTTTTAGTAATCGTGAATAAATATCATACGATCTTTCACCTCTGCCTGTTTGTTCTACAACATATGGAATATAGCTCATTTCTCACCTTTAATAATATATAGTTAAATAGATTTAATATCTGCTCAAATATACATTAGATTAGTTAACAAGTAGCTATCATGCTACTTGTCTATAAATTTATTTTTCTAACCCTAACATTTTACCAAAGAGTTTATCTTCAATCATCCCCATTTTAACTGCAGGAAGTAGGTTGTTGTCCTGATAATATGAAATCATTTTTTGTGGATCTTGTCCAGACATCATCGCTTCATAGTAAATAGCCTGGGATACTTCTTGATCTTCAACATTCACTTCTTCTTTTTTCGCTAAAGCGTCCACAATAAATGTCGCCTTTACCGAAGCAATGGCTTCGTCTTTTACAGAGTCTCGTAGCTTGTTGATTTCTTTTTCATTGTCTTTGACTTTTGCTAATTCATCTTCGCTCATCGCTTGTGCTTTTGCATTCACTTTTGCATCAATTTCTTGTTCAACAATGTTATTTGGAAGTGCAAAATCAAACTTCTTCACCAATGCTTCAATTAATTGTGGTTTTAGATCATCATTGTATATTTTAGACAATGCAGCAGTCTCTATTTGTGCTTCTACTTTTTCAGTAAGTGTCTCAAGTGTTGCTTTTTCATCATTTAAAAGTTTTTGTGCCAATGTATCATCAACTTGTGCTTCTGCTTGCTCTTGAATCTCATGAAGTGTCACTTTAAACGTTGCTTCTTTGCCTGCAAGATCAGAGGATTGATACTCTTTAGGAAATGTAACTGTCACATCTTTTTCTTCTTCATACTTCATACCAATGATTTGGTCTTCAAATCCAGGAATAAACTGCGCTGAACCAATCTTAAGATTAAACTTCTCTGCTTTACCACCGTCAAAAGCTACACCATCTACAAAACCTTCAAAATCTATAACAACCATATCGCCATCTTTAACCATACGTTTTCTTTTGATTTTTGTATATGGCGCTTGTTCTTTTGCCATCTCTTCAAGTTTTTTAGTCACTTCTTTTTGGTCTACTGCTGGTTTTTCGTAAGAAGGGACTGCTTCCATATATCCATCTAAATCAAATGTAGGTCGTACAGAAATCTCTACCTCAACCTCTATACCTGAATCAGTTTTGTCATATTTTTTAAATGCAGGTTGCCCTATGATATCAGATGGATTGATTTTGGCTTCTTTGGTTCCTGCATCAATAAGCTCTCTCAATGCTTCACCTTCTGCATCTTGAATCAACTTATCACCATGTAGCTTTTTAACTACATGCGCAGGTACTTTACCTTTTCTAAATCCGTCTACTTTCATCTCTTTACCAGCTTGTTTTGCCAGCTTATCAACATTTTCTTCAATCACTTTGCT
>DQVJ01000183.1 GCA_015661795.1 Sulfurovum sp. | reverse complement strand
TACGTATGAAAGTATAAAAGGTACATACCCAGATGGTGAACGCTATGAACTAAGAAGTCCAAGTTATGACATAAAAGATTTAGGTTATGGGGCTCTAGACAAAGAAACCATCATCGCAGCTCGCATAGGATCTGCACTTATAGGCTTAGGACAATTAGAACTTATATCAGAAAAAGACATTTTGGTTCATGAGGATGCAGAAGATATGGATGGTAATGGTATATCTGGTAAAGCAAACTATGCCTTTGACCCTGAGACAAATACCACAAAACTAGGTCGTTTTACGTGGAAAGCCTCTGCGACTACAGTCAAACATCAATCTGCCGCTGCAGCACATAATGATATGGGTCTTTCTAACCCTTTATTTCCTCAACATAACTGTACGCAGAAACAAAAAGCCTGTTTGGAGTCTGTGGTTCCATCAGGTTATGTACATGATTTACCTGAGCATAGATTAGAGGCTATCACTTATTATGTATCAAACCTTGCCATACCTAAACAAAGAGAAGTGGGCGAACATCGTGATGGCGAAAAACTTTTTGAAAGTCTTAACTGCACAGCCTGTCATGTTCCTTCTTATAAAACAGCTTCTGGCATAACTATATCCCCATACTCTGACTTACTACTTCATGACATGGGCGCAGGTTTAGCAGATGGACGCTCTGAGTTTTTAGCCACAGGCTCAGAGTGGCGAACCGCTCCACTATGGGGTATAGGACTTTACGCAACTGTAAGTGGAGAGGCAAACTACTTACATGATGGAAGAGCAAGAAGTATCGAAGAAGCCATACTCTGGCATGGCGGTGAAGCACAAAAATCCAAAGCAGAATTTATGGCACTCTCTAAAATAGATAGAAATAAAGTATTGATGTTTTTAAAGTCAATATAACAAAGGAAAATGATGATACAAAAATTAGCAAAATCGACACTTTTAGGAGTGGTACTATTTTTTGGTGGATGCGGTGGAGACAATGCCTATGATGGAACAAACCTTGTAGGGGGGAACCCCTCATCTGTGCAGGGAGACGTACTAGCGTCTATACAGAAAAATATACTTTTGAACAATGCCACTACACTTGTAGAAAATCTCAATGAAGTACAAAGTACACTCAATAGTTTTGAGCAAAACCTCAGTAGTGCAGAGGTACAAAGTTTACAAAGTGACTTTGTAAACATCATAGAAAATTGGAAAAAAGTAGAAGCCATCTATGTAGCTAGTGAATACGACAGTGCATTGCGAACGATGCCTATCAATATGGATTTTTTTAACAAAGGTAAAAACTTTGATGTAGCTACAAATATAGACTATGTATTGGGACTTAATGGTAGCCTACAAACAGCACAGGTTAAAAAAACAACTAAAACTGTTACGGGTATAGAGTATCTTCTTTTTGCAAATCAAGCATCTATCGAAGAGATGAAGGCACTTATAAATCAAGACAGTCAAAAACGTTTAGAAATTATGAAACTAGCTGTAGCCAATGTGTATGATAATGCTCTTTTAATTCAAGCGTTTTATAAAGAAGACGTCAAGTTCATAAGCAATGTAGAAGACACACTCAATATTTTGGTAAATACACTGGTGCAAAGTACTTTTGATTTACGAGAACTTCGTATAGGGGAAGCTGCAGGGTTTATATTTAAAACCAAAGATGACCCTAAGGCAGAACGATTGGAGTACTTTAGAAGCAAAAAGTCACTTGAAGCCATAAAAGCAATCTTACTAGCACACCAAGAAGTTATGGGGCAACAATCATTTGAAAACCTTGCTTCTTTCGCTTCTAGCAATGGTGCAGATGCGGTAGTGAAAAAAATACAAGCCAATCTTAGCAATGCATTAGCTATCGTAGGGGAGTTTTCAACGCCTCTGCAAAATGGGATTACTCCTGCATCTGTAGATACTAAAATAAAACGTCTTTATGATGAAATCACAGACCTGCAAAAGAACTATTTTGAGTCTCTTATCAATGCACTTGAATTAACGCCAGATATTATTGAAGCAGATGGTGACTAATGTTTGATTATCTTACTTTCGACTATTTTTTTGATGTTAATCAGAGGATATACTATGGCTATGTAATGATGGCATTTTTCATAGCATTTGTGTTTTTTAGAAAGTCACTAAAGAAGCAATTTTCAAGAGAAGTATTATGGCATAAGTCCGCAAGACTGGATTATCTTTATTTTATCGTTTCGGGAGTACTTAAAGTAGCTATTATTTTACCTCTTCTTATTGGGGTGAACGAAGTAACATTATGGGTAGTGCTAAGGCTCAATGAATACTTTGGATATATCTCTAGAATACGGGTTTCTAAAGAAATATTGCTACTTTCGTATACCTTGGTATTGTTTGCTGTAAGTGATTTAAGTAGGTATTGGTTGCATAGACTTATGCATTCAGTACCTATACTTTGGCGCTTTCATCGTGTGCATCATAGTGCAGAAGTGTTAAATCCACTTACATTTTATAGAGTGCATCCACTAGAAAATATACTCTTTGGTTTACGTTATGTTTTAGTGACAGGAGTGATTACCGCTATATACATTTACTTTTTTGGAGCAGGTATACGGGCTGTTGAGTTTCTAGGAGCCAATATTTTGGTGTTTGTTTTTTCTATGATAGGCTCAAACCTTAGACATTCACATATACCTCTAAGCTATGGAGTAAAGCTTGAAAAGTGGTTCATCTCACCTTTACAACATCAACTGCACCATACCAAGATTTACACACATAGAAATTTTGGAAGCTATTTGGCTATTTGGGACAGATGGTTTGGCACACTCACTTTAGGTAAAGCAAAGTCTAGCAAAATCTTAGATTTTGGTTTGCCTATAAAAGAGAGAGAACGGGTAACACATTCGCTTTTAGGAGCATTTTTAAATCCATTTATAAAAGGAATCAAACTATGACAAAGAAGACTATAGTAAAAAAAATTACACTCAGCTTAATAGCAAGTACTACACTGATGATGGGGGCTAGTAACGCAGAGCTAGAAGCTATGTTACTTGAGATGAAAAAAGAGTTTGGTGCATACAAGGCATCACAAGACAAGAAGTATGATACTCTTAAAAGTCAAGTATCTTCAAAGAAAAAAACTAAAAAGAGAACAAAAAGTGCTAAAGATACTACAGCTGAATCTACTGTTGATACTAACGAAGTTATTGTCCTTGAAACGCCTGAAAGTGTAGGAAATAGTGATACCTTTGAAAGCTTTTCAGACTTAGGCTTGGCAGCCTCGAAGGTATATAACTCAGAATCCGCTCTTTCCATAGGTGGGTATGCAGAAATGAAGGCAAGAAAGTATAGAGGCTTTAAAAACTTCGCTAGCAGTATCAATAACACCACGAGAAACAAACTAGAAACCAATGTAGTCCGTTTTGTGCCATATATAGGGTACAAATTTAACGATTGGATAATCATGAATACCGAGATAGAATTTGAAGATGGTGGAGCAAGATCTGACAATACAAAGAACTACAAGTATGCCATCGTAGAGTTCGCTTACGTAGACTTTATGTTTGATGAAAAGTATAACCTTAGAGTAGGGCATGTCCTTACGCCATTTGGTAATATAAACTTAAACCATGAACCTGTGGCCTTTTTAACTTCAGATAGACCGATGGTAGAGACCTTTGTCATCCCATCTACTTGGCATACCAACGGTGTACTGCTTTATGGTAGCTACAAAGACTTCGACTATTATGCAGGAGTTATTACTTCACCAGATGTAGGTAAACTGATAGAAGGTAGATTTATACAACAAGGAAGGCTTGGTGCTAGACAATTTACAGATGACTTTTCTGCTATAGCTAGACTAAACTATACAGCCATTCTTGGTGTTGAACTTGGTGGTTCGGTACTCTATGGGGCTTCATCTGTACTGGCACAAGACAAGCCAGGTGGGAGCATCAACAATCTTGATGCAGATGTCTCACTCTTTATGGCAGAGTTTCATGCTTCCTATAAAGACAATGGATGGAATGTACAAGCTTTGGCAGCCATGGGTAAAATGGGTGATGACTATGCCAACCTTAATACCGCTACAAACACTATAGCAGGTTCAGTCAATGGACAATACTTGACTGTGGGCTATGATGTGTTAAACTCAGTGAATACTGAACAGAAGCTCTATGCAGTAGCAGAGGTGGAAAGACTAGATATGGATGCAGACTCCGAGACAGTCAATCCAGATAACCATAAATTTAATGAATATTCACTAGGACTTGCTTATTTTCCTGACCCCAAAGTCGTGATAAAAGCAGAGTATAAAATGAGAGACTATGCAGAAGGCGCACTGTTTGCAGATGAAGAGTCATTTGTTGCTTCTTTAGGGTATATTTTTTAAGTTAAATTGAGCTATATCAATGATTTTGAAAATGAGAGTGGTTATAATAAATTATATTAAATATATCTAAGGATAGTGATGAAAAGTAAAAAAATAATATATATATCTATGCTAGCAACTTTGTTTTTGATAGGCTGTGGTGGTAGTAGTAATAAACAAACTATAAAGTTTGATACCAAAGAAAAGTTGGGGGAAAGCCTTTTCTTTGATCAAAACCTATCACTAAATAGAAAGACTTCCTGTGCGACTTGCCATGACCCTAAACATGCATTTATAGATGCTAGATTTTTGAAAGAAGATGATCAATCTGTGTTTATAAATGGTGCATTTTCTGTGGGGGATGATGGTTCAGCATTGGGTGGACGTAATGCTCCTACCGCAGCTTATGCAATGTTTAACCCTACCTTTGGGAAAAATGCTAAAGGTGAATATGTAGGTGGACAATTTCACGATGGCAGGGCAGCAACACTCAAAGATCAAGCTATGGGACCTCCTCTTGATACTGCAGAAATGATGATGCCAAACAAACAATCTGTGGTAGAACGCATAGAAGAAAACCCAGAGTATATCACAGCCTTTAAAAAGCTTTATGGCGAAAATATTTTTGATGATATCAATGCATCGTATGAAGCAATGGGAGAAGCCATAGCCAAGTTTGAAAAAACAGAAGAGTTTGCACCTTTTGACTCTAAATATGATAGATTTGTTAAGGGAGAATATACATTTACGAAAGAAGAGAGCTTAGGTTACGCACTCTTTTTCTCAAACAACAACACAAACTGTGCTACTTGCCATACATTAAATTCTAAAAGTGAAGCCATCAGTAAAGAGATGTTCACAAACTTTAAGTATGAAAACATAGGAACACCTAGAAACAAAGAAGCAATGGACGCAAGAGTAGCCCTTGGATTTCAAGATGCAAATGCAACATTTAAGGGTTTAGGTGGTTTTGTAAAAAATACTGATACAGACTGGGAAGCTCATTTAGGAAAAAGTAAAGTGCCAACGCTTAGAAATGTAGCTGTGACGGGGCCATATATGAGCAATGGCATGTTTAAAGAGTTACGAACAGTCATAGAGTTTTATGACCATATGGCAGGTCTTGGACATCATGTTAACCCTGAAACAGGGAAAGCATGGGGTAAAAATGATCATAATACAACGATTAACCATAAATTACTAAAAGAAACAAAAGCATTGACTGACGATAAAATAAAAGGCTTAGAAGCATTTTTAAGAACACTTACAGATAAGCGTTATGAACACTTAATGCCAGCATTTAACCCATAACACAAATATATCACATTTTTGCATTAAAATGTGATATATAATAAAAGGACGATAACAAATGATGAGAATACTATTATTTATATTACTAACCATGACATTGACGTATGCTAAAGGTGGTATAGATATAGCGATGGTACTCAAGCCATATTTTTCAGCCTCTGCAACAGTGACAAAAAAACAATTTAACCTAAGTAAAAAGCAGATGAAAGCCGTGGAGAAGTCTGCCAAGGCAAGACTAGACTCTAATACCATACGTATGTATACAGTAAAACAAGGCAAAAGAATTCAAGGCTACGCAGTACTCATTGTCAAAACCATACGTACAAAAAAAGCTGCGGTCTTGTACATCATGGATAAGAATGAAAAATTAAAAGGCATCGAGATTTTAGCCTTTAATGAGCCTTCAGAATATAAACCCAATAGTAATTGGCAGGGTGTATTTAAAGGGAAAACAAAAGAAGACAACCTTTTCTCGGGTAAAGGCATACCTACCATCTCAGGGTCCACACTCTCTGCGCGTGCTATAACTGATGCGTCACGTATCGCTTTGGCTATTGTAAGAATCTACAAGTAATTGTCAAACTGGCTACTAAAGTACTTGAGATCAAAGAACTACTTATTCAAGTAGAAGAAAATTTTGACAATTATAAAAAATCAAGACTTCTACTTATCAAAGTCAAAAAACATTAAAAAGCGTTGATAAAAGACAAACAACCGATGAAAACCATGAAATAAATACTTAAATCTATATGAAATCCTAGACTTATGGGTGTTAGGAGACGAGAGGTTAGGAAGAGTATCTTTTTAAAGTAGAAAAAAATTTACTTTCTAGTATGAGTACATATTAGATTACATTTAAATAATCTTTTTTTTGCTATCCTACTTTAAATCTACTAGAGGCTTTGAGAAAAAAATGCCTAGTTAGAGTTCTTTAAAGCCACCTTTAAAATATGCTACAATACCTCTATGAATCAAATATCCAATAACGATAAAATTAAACAACTTTTAGCAGAGTGTGATGCACTTTTTATCACTGCTGGTGCAGGGATGGGAGTGGACAGTGGCTTACCCGACTTTAGAGGGGTAGAGGGCTTTTGGCAGGCATATCCTAAAGCCAAAGAACTTGGACTTCATTTTGAAGAGATGGCAAATCCTGAATGGTTTGAGACCGATCCACAACTTGCATGGGCTTTTTATGGGCATAGACTTCATCTTTATCGTGATACGGTACCTCATAAGGGGTTCAATAAACTCTTATCATTATCTAATACTAAAAAATATGGAGCATTTGTCTTTACATCAAATGTAGATGGACAGTTTCAATTATCAGGATTTAGTGAAAATAATGTGATGGAGTGTCATGGAAGTATTCATCATCTTCAATGTATAGATAATTGTCAAGGGATGTTATGGAGTAGTCAGGGGACTTGCATTGAAATAGGTGATGAATTTAAAGCCAAAGAGCCTCTGCCAAACTGTCCTCACTGTGGGGCTATGGCAAGACCTAATATACTTATGTTTGGAGACTACAGCTGGGAATATGCTAGAACAGATGGACAAAGAGAACGCTTAAGCCAGTGGATGAAAATATTAGAAAAAGAAGGGGCAAAATTAGCTATCATTGAGATAGGTGCAGGTACTGCTGTGCCTACAGTGCGAAATACTTCTGAACAAATTGCCGCTCGCTTTGATGTACCTTTAATACGTATCAATCCCAGAGAGAGTTTTGGGGCCGAGATTGAACTGCCCTTGGGTGCGTTAGAAGCCTTACAGAAAATTGTGATATAAATGCGTTGTTTTTCTTGTGCTAGTTTAAGTTTTAAAATCATTTGTAAAATGTGTGAAACACAACTTTTTGTGCCTAATATTACAAAGCGTACAGTTGGTACATTAGAAGTTATCAGTTTTTTTAAATATTCTACTTTAGAAGATCTACTGCTTACAAAACATAAACCAGAAGGTCATCGGATTTATAGGGAATTGTCAAAAATTACAGTCCAACCATTTATAAAAAAATTTGCAGAGAATTATAAAAAAGATGTCTATATTATTGGAATTGATGAAAATGTTGCAAGTGGTTATTCCCATGTTGCCCTTCTTACCCAAAGTATGAAGAGAGAATATGTAAAACCACTGCATGGTGCATTGATGGCGAGAAATAAAGTGAAATATTCAGGAAAATCATTAGAATTTCGTTTATGGTATTCAAGAGCATTTGTTTACAAAGGGAAAAACAATATTGATGCTATACTGGTAGATGATATTATTACTACAGGGATTACTTTACAGGAAGCCTACAATGTTTTAACCCAAAGTGGTGTGAATGTTTTATTTGCATTGACCTTAGCTGATGTAGAAGAATAATATTTTTTAAAAGATGGTTTTATTTTTTAGAACTTTATATCGTTTTTTCTGTTATCTCATGTTATAATTCTGAATGATTCGACAAAAAAATTATCAATTTTTTAAAAATCAAATAATTTTGATTATGGGACTATCACTTATACCGGGTATTGTATTGGTTATACTTGCCTGGATGCACAATATGGTGATGGGTGCTCTTATTTGGTATGTATTACTTTTTGCTACATCTGCTTGGGGACTCAGGCTCTATTATCGTTATGATCAGATTATGGATTCTCATCTCCTTACAAGGTGGTATAATGAGCTAAAAGCCTATTTTTATCTCAATTTCTCTCTTTGGACAGTTCTTTTTTTAATGTATGCAGGAGAGGTTGAAAGCAAGTTACATTATATAGTGATTTTTACGCAACTTGGTACATCTGTGGTTGCTTCTGCACTTTTGGTTACAGATAGAAAAATATTTGTACCCGTTTTACTTATTATTTTACTCCCTTTAAGTGGATACTTTTTTATGATTGATACATGGTATGGATATGTACTTTCATTATTTACAATCGTTTTTTTAGGGATACTTCTTTATGCTTCAAACAATACGTATAAACTTATTCAGAAAAATGATTATCAGGCCAAACATGATGTGTTAACGCAGTTATATAACAGACGCTATTTTTTGAGTTACTTGGAAACTGTAATTTTAAGACTGGAAAAATCAAAAAAAGTGGCATATCTTTTCTTAATAGATTTAGATCACTTTAAAACGATTAACGATTCATTGGGACATGATATAGGAGATAAAGTACTTCAGTCTGTTGCAAGACGTATAGAAAAGTTTGCTGAAGAGACGCATGTAATTGCACGTTTCGGTGGTGATGAATTTACACTATTAAGCCTAGAACATGATACCAACGAATACAGTATAGATGATTCTTACGAAGTAGCAGAAGCTTTGTTGGAAATACTGAAAAAACCTTATCGCATAGGTAAACATAGATTGTATTTGACAGCAAGTATAGGGATAAAAGAAATTACTGGTGTATCCATGGATGCAAATCAGTTCATTAAAGAAGCAGATATCGCTATGTATGAAGCCAAAAATATAGGTAGGGATGGTGTCATATTATTTAGTGAGACATTATCTCAACGTGTTCAG
>DQVJ01000272.1 GCA_015661795.1 Sulfurovum sp. | reverse complement strand
TTTATCACCTTTAACTTTATCAACATTACCTGGGTATTTTTCCGTGCCAAAGAATGGGATGACGCACTTAAAGTGCTTCATGGTATGTTCTTTGGTTCGATTGTACTACCTGTTCCACTTGCAAATAAACTTTCGTTCTTAACGCCGTATGGGGTTGAATTTGGTAATTGGCTCAGTGGAGTTAATGCTGATAGAGAATTGTTCTTATGGATGATTGCTGCATTTGTAACGACACTCTTCTTTAAAAACTCTATGCAATTTCGAAACAGTTTTAAACCAAACTTTTTCTATATGATTGCTACAACACTATTTTTTCTTTCAATATTTATACTGTACAGAAAAAGTGAATTTATCTATTTTAATTTTTAAAAAGAGGATGCATGTTAAAATATAAAACCTATGTCAAAATACTATCATTGATACTTGTGGTTATATTTGGTGGTTCATTCCTCTATGTGTATCACTTTTCAAAGACATACCCAGTACCCTTCACCTACAGGATATCTTTAGATGAAAAGTTTAGATTCATTAGAGACATCCCCGACAAAACACAGATAGATACAATCATAGTAGGTTCTTCCATCGGACTTAACAATATACAAGGTATTATATTAGAGGATTCCTCCTCTGAAGTAAACCATGTCATGAACATCTCTGCGTATGGATTAAAAACAACTGAAGTTGAAAAACTGTTAAATATTATATCTGTTTTCCCTAATGCAAAAAGAGTAATTTATTCTGCACATTTTCCAGATTTTTCTAACGCTTTTACACCAGATGAATATGACCTGCCTTTTGTTAAAGACTATCTCAACCTTGAAAAAGAAACTATAGATTTACCACATGCATTTCATGCCTATAAAAACATAATACAATTTGTCAAAAATCATTGGAACTGGGAAAAACAGTACAAAGGAGATATGTTTAATTTTGGTCTTGCGTTTGACAAAACAGGAAGTATCCCATTGAAACTCTATGGTGAAGATATCAATAGAGATAAATTTGACAACCCACATCCACTTACACAAGATGAAGAAAACTTTAAAGCTTTAGAACGTATAGCAGAAAAGTTACAAAAAGAGAATATCAAATTTTATCTCATTGTCGGACCTTATAGGCAACCTCTGCTTGATAAACATGAGGATGTACGCCAGACCATGTCAACTTTTGTTAAAAAAACAGATATGATAATGCAAAAATACCATGGATTACATTTGAATTTACATCCTATTCTAAAATTGAGTGATGACTATTTTGTTGACCGTTTTCATCTTAATGAACATGGAAGTAAATTAACTGCCAAAACCATAGGCAAGTTTATCGATGAAAATGAATAAAAAACTTTACAACAACACAAAGGAAGCGTTAGATGCAAGACTTACTATTTACCATTGCGATACCTGCTTATAATAATGAAAAAACCATCC
The DNA here is from genome assembly GCA_015661795.1 of Sulfurovum sp. Lineage (GTDB taxonomy): Bacteria > Campylobacterota > Campylobacteria > Campylobacterales > Sulfurovaceae > Sulfurovum. Next base: position 7,347 of record DQVJ01000272.1, on the reverse strand, counting down.
AAAAAACGATTGATTCGTGTCTCAAACAACAAACAGATATATCTTATGAACTCCTCATATTGGATGATGCAAGTACTGACAGTACTCCAGAGATTCTTTCAGAATATACAGATGCTAAATTAAGAGTAGTAACTCTGGAAGAAAGAGTACCACTCATAGAAAACCATAATATGTGTCTTAAGCATGCTTTAGGACAATACATTATCTTTTGCCACGCCGATGATGCACTTGAAGATCATGCCTTAGAAATCTTTGCACAAAAGCTTGCACAGAGGAAATATCCAAAAAAATATATTGTTTGGGGACACAGTATGTTTAGAGACTTTTCTTCTAAAGCCATTGACCAGGCAGGGTTTAATTACAATGAACTGGTCGTAGGTGAATTTGCACCACTGATGTTTCTTTATGGAGGGCTTACACCCACAGGTACATGTTATAGTAAAAATGCATTGTGGGATATTGGTGGCTTTTTAAAAGTAGATATGAACTCTTCTCCGTCTGATATGTCAACCATGATATATCTTGCTATGCATGGATTTAGATTTGAAATGATGGATGAGATGGTTTTAAGTAGAGCAGGTTCTTCAACAGCTATTCAAGAGGCAGGAGAAGACCGTTATTTAGGTGAACTAGATGATGCATTTAACCACTTTATACAAAAAGTTGATGAAAAGGATATCAGTAAACTCATTCAAATGTCTATCAAACAAAAAACCAAACCACTCTATTTTTATCATGCAATTGCCCAAAGTCATATACATAAAACGATGATTAAACCTATTATTATTCGTGAAATTATAAAAAAACCATGGATGTTGAGAAGTATACTTGTACGTAAACTCCTTAAACGACTTTACAATTCAATTTAAATTTTTAACTGATATTTCATCATATAACTTTTGGGTTTCTTTTCTATTATTTCAAAACCTCTCTTTTGATAAAAAGGTACTTGATGTAATTCGCTTTCCAATACTATATGTTGAAACTTAAATTCACTGGCATACGCTATGGTATTTTCTATCAATTTTGTCCCGATACCTTTATGCTGATATGATTCTATTGTTGCAAACATAGTGATATATCCTGTTTTGAAACTCTTATCATTAAAATAAGCAGCCAAAAATGCTACAGGTTGATCATTGGCAGAAGCAATAAAACAAATGGCATTTTCACTTAGTTTTTCGGCATACTTAAGTATATCCAGCGTTTGGCTTAATTTAGGAATAAACAAATAGTCCACTTTTTTTAAAAAATTTTCAATACATACAACTGACATTCTCTCAATACTATATTCAATTAAATCAGTTTCCATTCTTATTACCTTATAAACTAAGTTTAGAACATTATATTGAGAGACTGTGCACATAATGTGTATATATAATTAACAGAATATTTAAATCAGGGTATACCTGCTTAACATCTCTTTGATTTCATCTTTAGTGTTAAACATCATTACATCAATGATAGATAGATTTGGTACAAACTCCCCTTTAAACTGTTTGTATTCTATCTCTCCCATTTGTAAGAAATTAAGTTTAAGACCTTTTTTGAGAAACCCTTCTTTAGTGTATAGTTCTTGTCCCCCAATAGCATTGATAAAATGGTCAGCATTGAACATTTTACATATCACAGGTATAATGTCAGTTTGAAGTTTTAAAGACGGGTCAACATTTAAGTCACTTTCGTAAATAAATCTTGTTTCTATCCCAAGATAACCTGCAACTGTTTCAAGTGAATTTCCCAAATATTTTGCTAGGTTTTTTTCATCGTTGAGCAGTATACTTTCAAGCATAGGAAAAACTTCATCAAAATATGGTGCTTTTTTGTAGGTATGCATAAGTGTTTTAAGTATTTTAGGCGCATTATTTCCAACACCTACTTCATTGATATGCATACCCAAACGCACACCCATTACCTCAAGACTAATCAAATGTTTGTTACCATTCATCAATATATTATTTCTGTTGGTATACCCTTTTTTACTATATTGAACATTATCTGCAATCACATATACGTCCGTAGCATTCATGAGTTGCCAATACCCAAGGTATGGGAAAAAGTAGGGTTGATGGTTACCTAGTGTCATAGATTATCCTTTAATTTTTTTTAACAGTGTAAGTACAGAAGTTATCCCTTTGAGTAGAAAAGGAAATGATCGTAAATGATACCACAATGAAAGCTTAGAAGAGGGATTGTCTTCGATTTGATATGCAATTTCAATCAATCTTCTAAATTCTTTCTTGTCATCTTTATTGAAAAAAATAAATTTTGCCAAGTATTCAGTTTGTGTCCGTAACACAGTATAAATTTCATTTTGATATTTTCCATCATAGTAGTCATTGATTGTTAAATATGAATCAACCCACTCTGTTTGAAAATTAATGTATTTATCTGGATCTTCTATCGATTTTCTCCATGATCCATCTGCACCAACTCTGTATACTGCCATATTTTTATTGATATACAAAGCACCGCCATTGAGTGCCCCAAGAAACTGAATCACATAATCTCCAGCAGGTGCAACATAATAAAACTCTGGTAAGTTTTCTATTACTTTTCTATGTAACATCAGAGTTGGTGTCTGCATAAAAGACCCTCCACCTGCCAATACGGTTCGAATATCAAATATCTGTTCTTTATCATATTTTTTTGCACGCGGATGAGGATTTAGAGATTCATTTTCATCATTTAAGGTTTCATCTACATCATGAAAACTAATATGGCATTCAGGATGTTCTTTCATTTTGCTTGTTTGGATCTGTAATTTTTGAGGATCAGTCCAATAGTCATCACCTTCACATATAGCTATGTACTCACCTTTTGATATGTCCCAAATAAAAGAATCCATATCATGACCCTGTGAATATTGATTTTCTGTTTGAAAAATCGTTCGTATAATAGAGGGGTATTTTTCAGCATATTTTTTCACAATATTAGCTGTTTCATCAGTTGAAGCATCATCATGAATAATAATTTCGAAAGGAAAGTCTGTTTCCTGCATTAAAAAACTTTTTATAGTTTGCTCTATATACCTCTCTTGATTATAGGTAATACAACACACGGTCACCACAGGATTTTCCTCTTGTCCCCAGTTTTGCATAATTTCTTTTTCTGTTTTTAAAAACATACTATTTTCCTCTTCTTTTCTTTTGTATTTTTTGATAAATTGGAATAAATTGTTCCATAAAATAAGTAAATGAATTTGTTTTTAACAGATAATTACATCCTACATACAATATGGTAAAGAGGCTTCCCTTGATGAGTATCATCACTATATACATAAATTCTAAATCTTTTGTTATATAATATATGATAAAAATGGTTACTACCGCAATGCCCATTTGAACAACAATAGGTCTTGCAAATGCAAAAAATGGTAGCTTTATCTCTTTAGATGCAAATATTATATTTAATGAGACACCCAAAACTGCCTCAACAATAATACCATACAAATAAACTTTAATACCCCAGTAATAAAGGACAACAAGATTAATAGCAACAAGAATTTTTTTATAAATTTCCAGTCGTAAAAATGCTTTAGAGTTTCCTCTACTGCTCAAAATATTTACCAGTAAGGCACTCACAGGATAGGCAAAACCACTTAGTACAAGAATTTGGAAGAATTCAACTGAAGGCAGCCATTTCGCCGAAAATAATAATACTATTAATTCTTCAGAAATCAGATAAAACACTCCTATAAGTAAAAAGACAACAAAACTTATAATACCCAAAGACTTTATAACCACGTTTTGAAAACGCGGTAAGTCATTTTGTATTTTTGACAATACAGGAAATAGAACACTCATTAAACTTCCTGATGAATATTTTGTTATCATACCATCAAGAGATTTTGCACGTTCAAAATATCCTAAAGTTGAAGCTGCAAATAATCTACCGATAATCATCGTATCCATATAGATAGAAATTTTTTCCAGTACTCCAGCCAGAAACATTCTGAAACCATAACCCCAAAGCTGCATCAGTGCTTTCCATGAGAACATCCACCCTGGAACCCAGTTAGCCGCTTTCCAAAGCAAAATATTTGACATAATACCAGCTATTAAAGTTTGTGCAACCAAACTCCACACACCTGCACCCCAAAATGCAAGTGAAACGCCAACTACCCCACTTATCAGTGAAGAGATGAGACTTATCTTAGTCATCAATGCGTATTTTAACTCTTTCGTTAATATAACAAATTGTACACTTGCTAATGCATTCAAAACAAAAGAAAAAGACATCACCTGTACCAAAGGATATAATTCCGGACTACGATAAAATTCACTAATCCAAGAGGCAGAAAAAAAAGTAATCACTGTGAGCAATGACCCAATAGCAAGATTTAAATAAAATACTGAAGAATAATGTACTGGGCGAACTCTACGTCTTTGTATCAGTGCTCCTCCTAGTCCTACACCTATAAAAATAGTCGCAAGACCTATGATGACGGACACCATTGCAATCAAACCAAAATCTGAAGGTTCTAGAAGTCTGGCAAGAAAAATAGAAACAATGAAACCCATCCCTTGACGTACCATTTTTCCAACAAAGTCCCAGATAAAGGCCAAGGTTCCTTTTGCTTTTAAATCATCCATCCCTATCCTATCTTAAGACAACACTATATATTTATAGATTATTTTGTACGATATGAATAATTTTCATATAGTCCTCTTTTTCTAAACCAGGGTAGATAGGCAAACAGAGTATTCTACTTGAAATATCTCTTGAAGTATTACAAAATTGCTTTGGTTCAATATAATTTAATGTATCCAATGAAGGATAAAAATATCTTCTGGGAAAAATATCTTCTGTATTAAGTGCTTTTTCTATCTGTAAAAGTTGTGCCTCATTTTTTAAGATAATAGGGAAATAATTATAATTTTGTGTCGAATCTGTATTTTTATTCTGAAGTTGTATCAGTCTTCCCAAGTGTTCTACATATGCTTCATAAATTTCTTTTCTTTTTTCTGAGATTATTTCCATCTCATCCAATACACACAAGCCCATAGCCGCTTCAAAATCATTCATTTTTGCATTGGTTCCAAGTTCAGGAATGGATTCTGTATCTTCAATCCCAAAATTAATTAAATATTTTGCTTTTTCAACCAGATTGTCATCGTTAATAATCAAAGCACCACCTTCTATAGAATGGAACAATTTTGTAGCATGAAAACTCAGTGTTGAAATATCACCATAATTTAATATACTTTGACCTTCATGCTTTACGTTAAAGGCATGTGCTGCATCATAAATTACCTTTAAGTTATGTTTTTTTGCTATAGCATCAATCTTTTCAACTTCACAACTATTTCCAAAAACATGTACTGGTACGATAGCTGATGTATTTGGTGTAATTAAAGCTTCAATTTTATTGGCATCCATATTTAATGTTTTGGAATCAATATCAACAAATATTGGCTTAAGACCATTCATAACAAGCGAACTGGTAGTAGCAACAAAAGAAAAAGGTGTCGTAAGTGCATATCCCTTAAGTCCCAAAGTCCTGTAGGCTATATCTAATGCAAGAGTACCATTTGCTACCAATACAATATTCTTAACACCTAAATATTCTGCCAATCTTTTTTCAAGCCTTTGAACCATGGGTCCATTGTTGGTAATCCAACCACTTTCGTAAATCTCATCTACATACTTTTGATATTTAGCCTTGTTCGGCAAATAGGTTTTTGTTACGTTAATCATTATATTTTTTCAGATACCATTCAATCGTTTTAAGAATACCACTTTCAAAGTTTTCTTCTGCTTCCCACCCAAGTTTGTTCTCAATTTTGGTTGCATCGATAGCATAACGTCTGTCATGTCCTGCTCTATCTTCCACATAGGTAATCAAATCTTTATAACTACCTTCTTGGGGTACAAGGGTATCAAGTATTTCACAAATTTTCTCTGCTATATAGTTGTTATTACGCTCATTTCGCCCACCAATATTATATACTTCACTCTCTTTCCCTTCATGATAAACAAGATCAATACCTTTGCAATGGTCCAGTACATATAGCCAGTCTCTAATATTTTTTCCATCTCCATAGATAGGGATACTCTCACCAGTCAAAGCTTTTCTAATAATTGTTGGAATGAGTTTTTCATCATGCTGTTTAGGACCATAATTGTTTGAACAATTTGTAATTATAGTATTAAGCCCATAGGTATGCTGATAACTTCTCACAACCATGTCACTGCCTGCCTTTGAAGCAGAGTATGGTGAGTTTGGTGCATAAGGTGTCTCCTCGGTAAATAGTCCATCTGCACCCAATGTACCATAGACTTCATCCGTAGAAATATGATGGAAACGGCATACTTCATAATTCTCTTTATACGTAAAAGGTTTTTCCATCCAATATTTATATGCGACATCTAGTAATGTAAATGTTCCATTCACATTTGTTTCTATAAATACACCCGGGTTTTTAATGGAGTTATCTACATGTGATTCTGCAGCAAAATGTATGACACCTTTGATGTCAAAAGTGGTAAAAATATATTCAACTAATTCACGATTACATATATTACCTTGTATAAATGTATATCTGTCATTGCCCTTAATTTCTTGAAGATTTTCTAGTTTTCCCGCATAGGTCAAAAGGTCAAGGTTTACTATATGATACTCTGGATATTTATCCAAAAAATAAGGCACAAAATTTGAACCAATAAACCCTGCACAGCCTGTTACTAAAATAGATTTCATCTACTATCTCCCTTTATGATTATGACCAACTAACATTTTAATATTATTATTTATAATTATATCGGAAGTTATTAAAATTATACATAGAGTAAACAGCCAATCTCATCTCAAACTTTTCTATTATTCTTACTTCAAATGTGGTTTTAATATTTCAAAATCTTTGTTTTGCCATACAACGGCATAATCATTTTCTTTTAAAAACTCTTCAATGACCACCCTGACTTTATTCATTTTTCCATCAGACGTATGTACAGGCAACCTGTTTTTCGGCCAACTTATAGGTAAGGTATCTGTAATCGCTCTAACAACCAAAGGTAAAGATTTTGTAGAACCTGCTTTATCTATAATTTTTTTTGCCTCTTTAGGTGTAAGGAAAAATGGATATGTATTGCTTAAATATGGTTGTAAATTACTCAAATAACTTACAGTAGAGATTTGTTCATACGTCATAATATATGAGAACCCCTCTTCATACTTTTGCATTGCATAAATCAATTCATTTAAAGTATCTGCACGTTCTTTAGTTAAATAAATACCTTTTAATTTAGGATGATCTACACTGTGCACCAAAGTCCAACTTTTCACTTCATTGGCTGGAGCACGATAATATATCATAATAATCATAGCGTATATGACTATAGATA
>DQVJ01000155.1 GCA_015661795.1 Sulfurovum sp. | reverse complement strand
GTCATTAACGGACTTACAGACTCTTATCATCCTGTACAACTGATGACAGATTACCTTACCATGCTAGAATTTGGGAAAGACAAGAACCCTGTGGTCGCCTATATAGGTGATGGTAACAATATGACACACTCTTGGCTTATGCTTGCCGCAAAACTTGGTTTTGAGCTCAGAGTTGCTACACCACAAGGGTATGAGTGCGACATAGATATTATCATAGATGCGCTAGAAATGGCCAAAGAAAGTGGTGCGAAAATCACATTTGGAAATGACCCCAAAGAGGCAGTCAAAGGTTGTGATGTTGTGACTACTGACACATGGGTGTCGATGGGTCAAGAAGATGAAAAAGAAGTGCGCATGAAAGCCTTTGAAGGGTACATAGTAGATGAACTGCTCATGTCACATGCAAAAGATGATGCTATTTTCTTGCATTGTTTACCTGCTTATAGAGGATATGAAGTGAGTGAAGAGACTTTTGAAAAACATGAAGAAGTCATTTTCACTGAGGCAGAAAACAGACTACATGCCCAAAAAGGTATCATGGTTTGGTTAGATAATCAAAGAAAAGATTGACTTTTTGTAAAAGAACGGATATAAACATAGAATGAGCAAACAACCAGAAGATATTTTTAACTTTAGCGAAACGAGTGATGACTGTATTAAATGTGGGAAATGTATCCCCGTTTGTACCATACATCAAGTAAATCCTGATGAAACAACTTCCCCTCGTGGTTTCATCGATTTACTTGGTGCCTACCAGCAAGGTCATTTAGAACTAGACAAGAATGCAAAAGATATTTTTGAATCATGTTTCCTGTGTACTAACTGTGTGGACGTTTGTCCCAACTCTCTTGCAACAGATATGGTCATAGAAGAAGTACGTGCTGACATTGCCGATAAATTTGGTATAGCATGGTTCAAACGTGGATTTTTCTTCTTACTCCGTAACCGTAAGATTATGGATTTTGTCATGAAAATGGGCTTTATGTTTAAAACCTGTGCTTTAGCCAATGATCCTCAAGACAGAGGTTTAAAAGCAAGATTTTCTCTTCCGATGATAAAAAAAGGCAGACTACTTCCTTCTATGGCAAAAACCTCTTTTTTAAACAGCTACCCCGAAGAAATACCTGCTCCGGTGCAAGAAGAAAAGAATACCCGTATCGCCCTATTTATCGGGTGCCTTGCCAACTATAATTATATTGGTATAGGAGACAGCCTTGTAGAGATACTTGCAAAACTTAACATCGATGTTTTTATTCCTAAAAAACAGTTATGCTGTGGTGCTCCTGCTTACTTTACAGGTGATGTAGGCTCTGTAGAATATATGACAAAGAAAAATATAGAATATTTTGAAAGTTTTATGGATGAGTGTGATGCCATGCTTATACCCGAAGCTACCTGTTCTGCTATGATAAAGCATGACTGGCAGGTCTTTTTTAAAAACCATGATATGCCAGAATGGGAAGCCAGAGCTAAAAAAGTAGCTGAAAAAATCTATATGGCTACTGCATGGTTAGATGATAACACTCATTTAAAAGAGATGCTTCTGGAAAATGGAAAAGCATTTGATGAAGTGGTTACCTATCATGACCCCTGTCATGCCAGAAAAGTACAAGGTATTTATGAACAACCCCGTAATTTACTTTCTGCAAATTATCCAATGGTTGAGATGTCTGATCCAAACCGATGTTGTGGTTTTGGTGGGGTCACTTTACAAACAGAAAAGTTTCATTTTGCAGAAGCTGCAGGTAAACCAAAAGCAGCTATGATTAAAGAGACACAAGCACACTATGTAAGTGCAGAATGTTCAGCCTGTAGAATGCAACTCTCTGAAGCCTTAAACAATGCCCAAGTAGAGACTATCTTTAAAAACCCACTTGAGCTTATTGCAGAAGGTTTAAAAAAATAATCTATGTCTTTACTGCTTTACTGCAGTAAAGTATTTTTTTGTGGTACTAAAATAAAAATATTTTTTCCGTCTTCATGTGTATACTCTAATCTAAATCCAATTTTTTCTAAAATACTATGTACAATATAAAGTCCTAAACCAAAACCAGAACTTCTCTTTTCTGCTTGGGAAAAGGGCTCGGTATAATAAGAAAGAGGGTGTTCCAAAGCATTTCCTTTGGAAACAACTTCTATAAAACCATGATTTGTTTGCACAAGCACTCTCTTGTCCTCTCCATATTTCATCCCGTTATCAATCAAGTTTTTTAGTACCAAGGCCATAAGTTTTTTATCGGTAGTCAATCCCATATCTTCGATGATTATTTCTATTTTTGCATTCTGGGCCATCAAAAGTTCCTGACTCTCTTTTACGATTTCACTCAACATCACATATTCAAAATTTGCTTCAAAACTCTGTGCTGTAACACGCTCTAGTTCAGCAAGTTCAGAGATGAGTTCATTCATACGTTCAAAAGCCCTTACAAGCACTTTTTTAGTGCTTTCATCATCTAGCATTTCCACTACAATACGTCCTTTGGTAATAGGCGTTTTAAGTTCATGCATCAAGTTTCGCATAAAAAGGTTTTTAGACCGGCTTAACTCATTAATATGCACAATGGCATCATCAAAACTTTTTGCAATTTTACCTATCTCATCATCATATAAATACGTAATACGTGTCTGCATATCACCTTTGGCAAATCTTTGTATCTGTTTATGTAATTTTTTTAAAGGTGAAAGTTTTTTTAAAACAGCCAAATAAAGCAAAAGCAACAATGCAATCAGAAAAATACCTATAGCTACTGCATACTCAAAGTTATAACTCTCAGACCTGTTGTCTTTGAGCATAAGGTTATAGCCCATACGTTGGACATAGATATAGTGTGTACCTTCTATATCAAATACTCGAACTTGCCCTACTGAAGAACCGCCAGAAAAAACTGTTTTACCTTTTTTTTCTATTTTTTTTCGAATACGCTTTATTTCTTGGGGTGAGAGAGGTAAAAGTAGATGTTCTTCATAGAGTTTTTTTAATGTTTCTTCATCCGAACTTTGTTGTAGATTTGAAAGAAAAGTAATAGAAATAAGCTGGTATCGCTTAAACTCTTCAATTTTCTGGCGGTCTTTATCCCAAGATAAAAAAAGTAAAAAAGTGGCAATCAAAATAGCAATTGCCACAGAAAAAAGAATATGAATAAATGTTGTTACCGATAAGTTTTTCATACGCGGTCAGTTAAAAGGTATCCCACACCACGAATAGGTTTAATATAGATATTGTTGGGATCAATTTTTGCTATTTTTTGCCGTATTCTAGAAATAATCACATCAATGTTTTTAATCGAACTATCATCATCTATATGTTCACTCTCATAAAGAAGCTGTTCTCTAGAGACTGAACCATTTTTATGTTGAATCAACATATGTAAAATATCATACTCTGCAGCAGTCAGCTCTAAAGAATCACCTTTAAACAGTATTTCCCGTGCATTGCTGTCAATGACAAAAAGTTCTTCTTTTTTAACTACTTTTTCTTCAGCACTTGTGGTACGTCTTAAAATAGTTTTGATGCGTGTCACAAGCTCTCTAGGATCATATGGCTTTGGCATATAATCATCTGCACCTCTTTCCATACCTATGACTTTATCGGTGATATCATCTCTTGCAGAAGAAATAATAATGGGGATGTTAGAAATTTCACGTATTTTAGGTATCACTTCCAAACCATCCATGCCAGGTAAAGTTAAATCTAAAATAATCAGATCAAATTCATGTTGTGTTAGAAGAGAAAGCCCTATAAACGGATCTTCCGCACCAATCACTTCCATATCATATTTAGTAAGATAATTGGTTAAGATGAGTGCCAACTCTGGGTCATCTTCTATAATGAGTATTTTAATGATGTGAAATCCTTTGTGTGTGCTATATGTAATTTTAAAACAATACTATTAATTGTAGGTAAATCATTTTTCACTATAGTCCAAATAGACTTTTGTGATAGCTATCAAAAATGACGTGATCGCAGGTCCCAAAATCATGCCCCAGAATCCATAGGTACTCATACCTGCAATAATAGAAAAAAATATAACCAATGAATTAATCTGTATGGTACTTTTTAGAAAATCTTCTTTTATGATTCGAATAATCATCGGTTTAATAAAAGTATCTGCAATGATCGAAATCATAAGCACAGAATAAGTAGCCAGGATAATCGCTGTTTGTGAATCTATTTTTGTCCATGCGTATAGTGATACTGGTGCCCACACGATAATACCTCCAATCACAGGAACCAAGGAAGCAAAACCATAAATTACACCAAACAGTAGACCATTGAAACCAAAATAACTCATAATGATACCAAAAAGAAAACCTTCAAAAATAGCTGTGACAATAATAGAATAAAAAACCACTTCCATCGTTGCAGAAACCTCTTGCATCATACGTGTTCCTTTTGCAGAAGAAACAGGTAAAAGTGCTAAGATAACATCAAAAAATCGATTTCCATAATAATTGATAAAAAAATAAAAAATAACTACAAAAAACATATTTTTCATAAATCCAAAACCAGCTTCACCTGCAACTGTCAAGTATGTTGTTGATTGGTTAATATAATATGTGATTTTTACATCACTCAGATATTGGGTACTTAATTTCTCTAAGAAAGGTATCTCTTCAGCAAACTTTTTAACGGTATTTACTGTGTCCCGAATACCTGTACTGTCAATTTCTGATATATATTCAACCCCTGTTGTAGCCATGTATACAATAGGTGCAAATAAAAGTAAAGTCATGAGTGTGGTTGAGATGGCTGCTGAAATATGTGCAGAGTGTGTATAGTCTACCAGTTTTTTTGTCAAGTTAAATGTTGCCATAGTTAACAACATTGCTACTACCAAAGAAAGTATAAAAGGTTTATAAACAGAATAAGCTCCCATCAATGCCATAATAAACAAGGCGGTAATCATTAAAGAACTTTTACTCATCAAAAAGACCATCCTGGAGTTTGGAAAGTTTAAAATGTTCATAAGATTTTTGCGTAGCAATCCTCCCTCTCGCAGTTCTTTCTATATAGCCATTGGCAATAAGATATGGTTCCAATACATCTTCTATCGTACCTTCATCTTCACTAAGTGCAGCACCAATGGTACTTAGACCCATAGGTTTATTTTTTGCAGAGACCAATAACTCAAGCAGCTGAATATCCTGTTCATCAAAACCAAGACTGTTCACCCCTAACTCATCCAAGGCATATTTTGCTCTTTGTAATGTAATGTTTGTTTCATCTTCTACCTCAGCAAAATCCCGTACGCGTTTTAATAAACGTAGTGCTATCCTTGGTGTCCCACGACTACGTTTTGCCATTTCGACTGCAGCATCTTTTTGTGCAATTTTTTCTAATTTATGGGAAGCTTGTGTCACAATTTGTGCTAATTCTTTGGGCGTATAAAACTGCATTCTAAAATGCATACCAAAACGTTCTCTAAGTGGATTTGAGAGCATTCCCGCTCTAGTAGTCGCACCAATGAGCGTAAAACGAGGCAAATCTATTTTTACTGTTTGTGCAGCAGGTCCAGAACCAATGATAATATCTAGTCTGAAGTCTTCCATCGCAGGATAAAGTATCTCCTCTATGGCTGGGCTCATTCGATGTATTTCGTCTATAAAAAGAATGTCTCCTTCTTCTATGTTTGTAAGAAGTGCTGCCAAATCTCCTGCTTTTTCTATCATAGGTGCAGCTGT
>DQVJ01000244.1 GCA_015661795.1 Sulfurovum sp. | reverse complement strand
ATGGCGACAACCTTACAAAGCGTAGGGCTTGCGGCACTTGGTGGAATGTTATGGAGTGGGTATGTAGATAGTGTAAAAGCATCACCTTTGGTACTTAGACCACCAGGTGCGCTGAAAGAGGAAGACTTCCTGACAGCGTGTATTAAGTGTGGTCTGTGTGCAGAAGCTTGTGTCAATAGAGATACCAATAGAGACAAGGAGACAGGACTTCCTAGACCAGGTACCTTACAGATGGCAAAAGGTGGTGACGCAGTACTTATAGGTACACCATTTTTTGTGCCAACTGAAGTGCCTTGTTATATGTGTGAGGACATCCCTTGTGTACCTGTATGTCCATCAGGAGCCTTAGATATGCCAAGCCTTCTAAATGACAAACAAGAGCTTGACATTAACAAAGCAACTATGGGTTTGGCAGTTGTGCATAAAGAGTCTTGTATCGCCTTTTGGGGCATCCAGTGTGATGCGTGTTACAGGGCATGTCCTTTGTTGGATGTGGCTATTACTTTAGAGCATCAAAAAAATGACAGAACAGGAAAGCATGCGTATCTGCTTCCTGTGGTACAAGACAGTGCCTGTACAGGCTGTGGTTTGTGCGAGAAAGCCTGTGTGACGGAAGAGCCAGCGATATTTATTCTACCAAATGATGTAGCCAAAGGTAAAGCAGGTGACCATTATGTCAAAGGTTGGGATGCAAAAGACCAAGAGCGTGTGGGTAATGCACATTCTCAAACCACCACAACAGAAGTTTCCAAAAGAGAAGCCAAAGAGTATCTCAATATGGAGGTAGAGTACTAATGAAAAACATGAAGTATTTACTCCTTAGAAGAAGTACACAGATAGGGTTGATGTTTTTATATTTCGCTGCCAATGCCTATGGATGGAATATTTTGGCAGGAACATTTGGAACATCTTATATATTTGACACGATACCTTTAGCAGACCCATACACCACACTTCAAGTATTGGCAACGGGGTTTGTTTTGGGTACAGATGTCTTGATGGGTGCTGTGATTATCACGATGTTTTATTTTGTGGTAGGAGGTCGTGCATTTTGTGCATGGGTTTGTCCTATCAACATGGTGACAGACTTAGCAAACTGGCTTAGACGTAAGTTTAACCTCGACAAAGAAGAGGTGAACTATCGTTTTTTAAAACGAAGTGCGAGGTACTGGATACTGGTTCTTGGAGTTGTAGTCTCTGCTTTAGTCGGTGTAGCTGCTTTTGAAGTAGTCTCTCCTATCACCATCATGCAAAGAGGAATTGTCTTTGGGTTTGGTATGGGAGGTGCTGTGGTGCTTGCTATATTTTTATTTGATCTCTTTGGTGTAAAAAATGGGTGGTGTGGACATTTGTGCCCTTTGGGCGCTGCATATTCTGTCATAGGCAGTAAAAGTCTTGTGAGAGTAAAGCATAATCATGAAGCATGTACGGAGTGTATGGACTGTAAGGTTGTGTGTCCTGAAAATCAGGTTTTACATATGATTAAAAAAGAGAGTATCTCGGTAACAGATGGTGAATGCACCAACTGTGGTAGATGTGTGGATGTGTGCAATGATGATGCATTAAAATTTAGTATGAAAAGTTTTTCTAAAAAGTATGGAGGAAAAGTATGAAGAAAATAATAAAAACAATGACCTTAGGGGCTTTGCTGGCAACTTCGGGGACATATGCTGCAAGCGTAGCACAATGTGCAAGTTGTCACGGACAACATTTTGAAAAAGTAGCCATGGGTACGTCAAAAATAGTCAAAGATATGTCTGAACAGGAGATAATAGACTCTATGAAAGCATACCGTGACGGTACTGGTGGTGGAGCATTAAAAGGTATTATGCGACAACAAACTAAAAACTTGGATGATAAATACATCGCATCTATTGCAAAAATTATCGTCTCTGGCAAAGGTGTGAAGTCTGATGCCTCTTCAAGTTTTGTAGAGGCTGCGACTACTGCTGCTGCAACACATGTGAATATTAATGAGGGAGCATCTGATCCCAAACGTATAGCTCAAGAAGATTTATCTACTAAAAAATCTATTGCAGAAAAAGATCTGGGTCTAAGAAAGACAGATCTTTATAATGAAAAAAATTCTCAAGCTGACAAAACAGATTATTCACGACCAGCTCCAGGTACATCAACGAAGTTTGAAAGAGCCTTTAAGGATGCACCACCTATGATACCTCACTCTGTAGAAGGCTTGCTTCCTATTACGAAAAATAACCATCAGTGTCTTGGCTGTCATATGCCTGATGTTGCTCCAGCAGTGGGTTCAACACCTATTCCCCCATCTCACTTTACTAACTACAGACCTGATACTGTTATGAAAAATGGTATAGTACTTAAAGAAGGTAAAGAATTAGGAAAAAAACTTGGTAACACATCAGATATAAAATTGGCAAAAGCTAAAAAAGGAGATACTTTGTATCAAGGACGTTTTAATTGTACGCAGTGTCACGCCCCACAGTCAAAAACAAAAACAGATGTAGCCAATACCTTTGTACCAGACTTCAAAGAGACAAAATTTAAATCACATTCATCTCTGGCAGATGCAATGAATGAAGGTATTGAGTAGTGGCTAGTAGACGAGAATTTCTAAATACTTTCAGAAAACCACTTAGAAGTCATGAGGAGAACTTACCTGTAATAAGACCTCCTTATGGTCTAAGTGAGTCTCTTTTTCAAAAGGAGTGTGTGTTATGCCAAAGCAAGGCATGTGTAGCTTCTTGTGATGAAGAGATTATAGTCATACAAGCAGATGGCACGCCAATGCTTAGTCTTATGAGTAGTGGATGCACATTTTGTGAAGACTGTGCAAGTGCTTGTGAACCCAATGTATTGAGCCTAGATAACAGACATACGTTAGAACATCTTAACGCTACATTTCGTATCTCAACTGAAGGTTGTGTCGCACATAATGGCGTTATTTGTTTTTCATGTAAAGAACCCTGTATAGATGATGCTATACTCTTTAATGGGATGTTTAATCCGGTTATTGATACAGAAAAATGTACAGGCTGTGGGTTTTGTGTAGGACGTTGTCCTACGCAGGCTATAGACTTTACCCCATATGTCATAGAAGTACCAAACTCAATAATGGAGTCAAACGTTTGAAGTTAGAACATTATCCTAAAGTATTTAAAATCTTAGATGAAGACATGAACGAGTTACGTTATTTGATGGTGATAGATGAAAATTATAATGATGATGATTCTGATGAGTTTGATGCCATTACCCCTGAAGATTTTAATTATATTCTTTATATTACGCAGAGACTACAAGATGCTGTAGGCGATAATGTGATGGTTGAATTGGTGAAAAAACTTAACGCACATCATGCCATACAAGAATTTTATCTTTCTGAAGTCGATTTGTATGGTATTCAGACAGATTTAGATGAAGAGGGTATTGCTAGGATAGTCCTTGAAATATTAGAAGAGAGTATTGTGTGAAAAATATTTTATTAGGGCTTATGTTTGTCTTTGGTAGTGTATATGCTAACGCTATTGTCGTACCTATACAACAAATAGAGGTCAATGGTACAGTCAAAGATATGGTTTTGAGTGATACTCTTTTACTCATAGGCACAGATAATGGTATGGTACAAGTGTATGATTACGGACAACATACGTTTACGAAAAATATAATGCTTCCAAAAGTAAAAGATTTTACCGGGGATACTGTACCTGCTAGAGTATTTTCTGTAGATAAAATAGCACAAAAGTATCTACTATTGAGTGACAGTGGAAAAGGTGGCTATGTCAATCTATGGGTACATGAAAACAATGAGAGCAAACAACTCCTTAAGTCTGAAGATAAGATAGCGGCGATAAAGGCTCGGTTTGTAAGTAAAGAACACATTTTACTGGGTCTTCTTAGTAATGAAGCGGTGCTTTATGACATCTCCAAGCACAAAAATCTGTTTCGTGTACAGTTGAGCGAGTCAAAGTTTTCCGATTTCGCACTCAATGAGGAGAAAACCCAAGCAGTTTTTTCTTGTGAGAGTGGTGTACTTAATGTCATAGATACCCAAACAGGAAAAATACTTAAAGTGCTTCAAGGACAAAATGTAGACAATGTTTATAAGGTAGATTTTAAGCAAGGCATTGTCTCAGCTGCAGGGCAGGATAGAAGAGGTACATTATACGATGTAAGTACGGGTAAAGGAACATATATAGAAGGGCATTTTCTTATCTATGCTACTGCCATGAGTCCAAGTGCGAAAAAAGTAGCATTTGCGATGGATGAACAAAATAATATTACTATTTATAACAGAACAACAAAGTCAACAATAGCAATCCTTAAAGGGCAAAAGAGTACACTAAACACCATACTTTTTAAAGATGAAAACACACTTTTTTCAGCGAGTGATGACAACACAGTCATGATGTGGAAATTAGATTAATTTAGGAGATAAAAATGAATATTTCAAGTATAGTCGTGCAAGTACTACCAAAAAATTATGATGCATTAAAAGAAGAATTAGAAGCCTCAGGTGTATGTGATTACCACTTTGGAGATAAAGAGAAAGGCAAGATGATAGTGACCATTGAAGGTGAGGGTGTAGAAGAAGAGATAACAAAGTTGGTTGCGATTCAAAAAACCAAAGGGGTCATTGCTGCAGATATGATGCAGACTTATCAAGAAGAACTTGAAGGTGCCATCAAAGAACTTGAAGAAGCAGATGTAGTGCCAGATATGCTTAATATGGACAGTGTGGATGTGCGAGACATCATCTATAATGGTGACTTGAAAAAGAAAGATTTTCAAGGAGGTGTGTAGATGGTAATCATAGAGTCTGTGATAAAAAGCAATCCTATGGGAAGATGGTATATAGAACTTAGAGATACTACGAAAGAAAAGAGCATAGAGATGTGTATAGACATCAATGATTATGCTAAAAAAATCGAGATGATGGGCGCAGAGTATGGTGGTGAAGTAGAAGTTGCTTGGTCAAGTGACGAGAATGTTACACCAGAACAGATAAATGAAGTACGCATGCAAATGATGGTGTACGAATCAGAAATTGAGACTCAGAAAAATAAACAAATGGAAGGGTAATAACCCCCCCCCTCTCCTTTTTTTGCATAATGGTGATCGGTGGATACTAGTATACTCATGGTTTTAGTTATTTTCAAAGTGTTTTTATAGTCTTCTCTTTATTGTTTAACAATGAAAAATAGTGAAAAAACAGTACTCATAGTAAATATGTATGATTCTTTAAAACTGTTAAAATCTCTCCAAATTTACCCAAAAGTCTTTATCTTTTCACTTTTTTGAAGTATGAGGGCTTTGGTATTCGCATGCTGTACTTTCAATTTGCTATAATTTAAGTAATTTTATATCTATAAGGGATAAGTATGTTTGGAATATTTAATGATAAACTGCCAGAAATTGCTGAAGCTAAAATATTTTTTGGCTCAACAGAAGAGACAAAAGAAAAAAAACAAGAACGGAAAAGTCCTTTTGATGGAAAAGTAGTAAGCAATGCTCCCGTTTGTGATGCAGATGATACTGTCCAGGCATTAAAAATTGCAAAAATGGCAAGTAAAGAAGCGGCAAAATCACCACTTTCTCAGCGAATTTTATGGCTAGAAGATGTTGCTCAGAAACTTACCGAGCAAAAAGAGGCGTTTGCTATGATGTTAGCAAAAGAAGTAGCAAAGCCTATAGCTTTTTCTCGCATAGAAGTTGAACGTTGCGTGGAGACTATTCGTGTTACGGCGATGGAACTGGCTCATCTGCATGGAGAAACAATACCTACAGATATTATGCCAAGTGGTAAAAAAATACTGGCATATTTTAGACGTGAACCTGTGGGGGTAGTTGCCTGTATCACACCCTTTAATTTCCCTTTAAATCTTGTTGCACACAAAATAGCTCCAGCACTTGGTGCCGGGAATGCAGTGGTACTGAAACCTACTCCCGAAGCACCAATGGTAGCATATATGTTTGCAAAATTGTTTGTAGATTCTAAATATGCTGTGCAAGATGCACTTTCCGTAGTCTATGGTGATGCTGAGGTAGGTTCAACATTGGTACAAAGTGATATACCTAGAGTGATATCATTTACAGGCTCAGTACAGGTTGGAAATATTATTACCAAACAAGCAGGTATCAAAAAAGTGAGTTTGGAACTGGGTGGGAATGCTGCGACATATATAGATACAAGTGCAGACTTGGAATCTGCAGCAAAACGTTGTGCTTTTGGGGCATTTTATAATTCTGGACAAGTATGTATCTCATTACAGCGTATTTATGTGCACGAAACAGTGTACGAAGCATTTACGACACTTGTGGCACAAGAGACAAGTCAACTAAAAGTCGGTTCGCCCTATGATGAAGAGACTTTTATGGGACCACTGATTGATGAAGAGTCTAAAAATAGAGCCAAAACCTGGATAGCATCTGCACAAAATGAAGGGGCGAGAGTGGTTGCAGGTGGTAAAGAAGTTGAAGGTATTTTTGCACCTACAGTCATGGCAGATGTAAGAGATGATATGAAAATTATTTGTGAAGAAGTCTTTGCACCTATTGTGTCACTAGTTGCTGTACCTTCTTATGAAGTCGCGGTAAAAAAGATGAATGATTCTCCTTATGGCTTACAGTTTTCTATCTTTACCAATGATTTAAAAATGACACAGACATTCATCGAAGATGCAGAGTGTGGAGGTGTAGTGATAAATGATATCCCTACGCTTCGTTTTGATGTACAACCCTATGGGGGATCCAAGCTTTCAGGCGTTGGACGTGAAGGACCTAAATGGGCACTTGAAGAATTTACAGAAGTGAAATCCATCATTATTTGTTAAGAGTGTTTTGATATGCTTATGCAAAGTATTTGAATAGGATGTAAGTATGGATTATATGTTTCAGTCAGGTTTTTTAGGGACACGTGCACCATTTTTTATGGATTT
>DQVJ01000022.1 GCA_015661795.1 Sulfurovum sp. | reverse complement strand
TACAAAGAAGAACTAGGTAAACAAGTAGAAGAGAAGTCTAAAAGGCTTAAAAGTAGATAGTGTAAAGAGAATAAATTAGAAAAAGACTGTACTATTTTATGTAATGCCATAAAGATGATATCTGTTAAGAGAGTACTTCTAAATAAAGGGCTATTGTTAAAGCTGACAGAGGCTGAACTTGTGGGGATAGAAAAAAGAGTGACAGTAGTTTTAGGGGGGGTGGAAATATGAACCTACAAGTAAACTACAATCATCTTGAATTAAAACTGTCTATTTACACTGAATAATCATACTACGTGTATTGCTCGACTCACCAAAAAGTCCATCTTTTCCTGCAAAGATACTTGACTCTTTGTCACCCATCTTTTCCAATACTCTATAGCCTCTAGCTCCACAAAGCTCACCCGCCTTTTCATAACACTCACCCCAAGTACTTATGCCACCTGAACAGTCTATGCTATGTCCTTTTTTGCCACTTGAAGTAAATACTGGTTCTGAGTCTGCACATCCTACTATGAGGAATATTGTTGCTGTTATTAGTGTTAGATTTTTGATTGTCATTTTGTATCCTTTGGTTTCGATAATCAGATTATGGAATAATAAAATGAAAAAATAATGAAAATATCTTATAATGCTACATGCAAACAAAATTTAAAGACCTTACTATACTTTATGTAGAAGACGATGATATCATACGAGAACAGGCACTCATATATTTAAACAAGTTATGTAAAAAGGTATGGGAAGCTAAAGATGGGCTAGAATCTTTGGAGGTTTATGAAGACTATAGTCCTAACATCATCATCTCCGACATCAAAATGCCTCGCCTTGATGGTCTAGCCATGGCTAAGAAGATACGCCAAACAGACAAGCACACACCCATCATACTAGCGACTGCTTTTACAGACACCTCTTACTTACTAAAGGCTGTAGAATTACAACTTATCAAATATCTAGTCAAACCTATTACCTCTGCTAAACTTCTTGATGCTTTGAATCTTGCCTATGACGCTATACATCAAGATGATGAACTAATTATTGAGATTGGTGTGGATAGTATATATGATGTACTCAATAAAACGCTTATTATAAATGACAACATTATTAAACTCACTAAAAACGAAACACTTCTTCTTGGGTTACTTGCCAAAAAGAAAAATAAAACTGTGAACTATCAAGAAATAGAAAATACTATTTGGATAGATGATGGTATGAGCATGGACACCCTACGTTCACTTATGCGGTCACTACGCAATAAACTTCAGGACATACATATAGAAAATGTTTCGGGTATAGGGTATAAACTAAACTTTTAGATTTTCATTATTTTTTCATTTTTTCATTTTATCATGGCATATCTCAACAAAAGGTTTAATCATGAAAAAAGAAATTGCGGTAGGGTTACTAACCATACTAGTATTGGTAGGATGTGGTTCAGACAATAATACAGTGACAAATAACCTTGTCCAGACGAATGTATTTGATAAAAGTAGCACAGATATTATTTTTAATAAAGTAAAGAAGTTTCCTAAAAATGTACAAGTCTCTATAGCTAAGATAAAAGATGGTAATGTTTATTACTATGGAGCTTTGCATGGTAGTAATGCAGTAAGCACGGTAGAAAATTATACAAATACATTTATGATAGGATCTATTACTAAAGTTTTTACGTCTACACTTTTAGCACAAATGGTACTTAGTAATAAAATGGCATTGGATGAAAATATAGGAAATAAACTTTCTTACACACTCAATAATAATATAAGTATGAGTTACAGACAGTTAGCCAATCATACTTCGGGACTACCTAGAGAAGCGGATATAGACTTAGATAAGGATCCTAAATATAACGCATTCGATCAACTTGATATGACGGATGTAGAAAAATACTTAAAATATGATTTAAAGCTAGCGCATACACAAGGCACACACCTCTACTCTAACCTTGGAGTCAATATATTAGGATACATGATGACATATATTGAAAACAAACCTTATGAAACACTTTTGCAAGAACGTATTTTTAATAAACTAGGTATGAAACATAGCACAACAATAAGAGCAAATGCACAATCTAGGCTTATTCCTGCTGTTGGAGCATCTGATATTCCATTTCCTTTGGCCTATAAAAGTGCTGGAGGTATACACTCTACAGTAGAAGATTTATATAAGTTTTCTTTAGCATCGTTTGGTGATGAACCTGAATATTTGTTGACACAAGAAGCCACACTAAAAGTGGATGACACAATATCCATAGGATTAGGTTGGTTTATTGAAAGAAAAACTGAATTAAATTTAAACTTCTATTCTCATAGTGGAGGAACACATGGGTACAGGTCCATCATTGTTTTAGACAGAGAAAATCAAAATGGAATTATTGTACTATCAAACCTACCTTTAGAGGGGAATATAGGTGATATTTATAATTTGGGTATGGAATTAATGGAAGAGATGTATAAATAATAAAGGGATATGATGTCTAAATTAAATAGCTTCGATTGGAATCAAACAAAATCATTTTCAATTTTACAATTGATATTAGTCTTTGCTCTGCCAAGCTTATTGTCATATATAGGTTTTCATATAATCCTTCCCTTATTGATTAAAAATGACCTGCCAATTCTAATTTCTTGGGCATCTATTGCATCAGTGATGCTCCTATTTTTAGTCATTCTTGCACTCATTTTTTTAAAACGAGAAGCTAAACAGCTAAATATTTCACTTGCTTCGCGTATGTGTCTAAAACGTCTATCTTTAAAAGAATGGTTAACATCTCTAGCTATTATAATACTTGGTCTTTTCATTGCATCTATGGCAACAAATCTTATTGGCCCATTTATGCAAATAACTGGTTTAGAAGTACCACAATATATGCCTTTTTTTCTAGACCCATCCCAACCAAACACT
>DQVJ01000106.1 GCA_015661795.1 Sulfurovum sp. | reverse complement strand
TTTTTGTTCTAGATTTCACCTTTTACAGAAGAGCCTACCCCCTTTTATATCTCCCTAGATATTTCTTCCTTGTTTTTTGGCTCTTCGAATTTATGCTTAAATCATCCAATTTACTACTTCAAATCAACTTTACGCTAAAATAACTTTTAATAATTTATTAGGATAAAAAATGTCAAGAAAAATGGCTTCTGCTCGGATTACTACAGCAAGTTCGGAACTACTCACCCAACTTAACAACTCTCTGCCTTTTGATAAGGTACTTTATGCTGAAGATATAGAGGGGTCACGTGCTCATGCATATATGCTTGGTGAGCGTGGTATTATCAAGAAAGAAGATGTAGCTAAGATAGATTCTGGTTTGTCTGAGATAAAAGAGAAGATAGAAAATGGTGAGATTGTACTAGATGGTGATGATGAAGATATACATATGGCTATAGAGCGTCACCTAACTGAGCTTATTGGGGATGCAGGTAAGCGTATGCATACTGCACGTAGCCGTAATGATCAAGTGGCTCTTGACTTTCGAATGTTTGTACAAAGAAATGGGCTTACTATAGCAGAGTTACTTTTGGAAAATATCAAAACCTTTATAGATGTAGCCCAAAAGAATGCAAAAGTGATGTTGCCAGGTATGACACACCTACAGCATGCACAGCCTATTAACTTTGGCTTTCATATGATGGCTTATGCGAGTATGTTTAAACGCGACTATGAGCGTTTTATGAGCTCTTATGAACGCAATAACCTTTCTCCTATAGGTTGTGCTGCGTTGGCTGGTACTCCACATGATGTAGACAGAAACTTAACGGCTGAAAAACTAGGTTTCGATGCTCCTACACTAAACTGCCTAGACACTGTAAGTGACAGAGACTTTGCACTAGAGATACTCTTTAACATTAGTACGATGATGATGCACATGAGTCGTTTGAGTGAAGAGCTTATCATTTGGAGTACATCGGAGTTTGGTTTTGTTACACTTAGTGACAGACATGCTACTGGAAGTTCCATCATGCCCCAAAAGAAAAACCCAGATATACCTGAACTGCTACGTGGTAAGACTGGACGCGTAAATGGTAACCTCATTTCGCTTCTTACTGTGATGAAAGGGCTTAGTCTTGCATACAATAAAGATATGCAAGAGGACAAAGAAGGTGTATTTGACTCTGTAAGAACTGCACTACTTAGCCTGCAAGTAATGAACGAAATGGTAGCAGATATGACAGTAAATGTAGATAAGATGGAAGCTGCGTGTATGATAGGGCATTTATCTGCTACAGACTTAGCCGACTACTTAGTGAAAGAATCGGGTCTTCCTTTTCGTGATGCCTATCACATAGTAGGTAATGTCGTGAACCTGGCTGAAGATAAAGGCTTGGACATCTCTGAACTTAGCTTAGAAGACTTACAGAGTATAGATTATCGTATAGGCGAGGGTGTCGTAGCGTTATTAGATAACCGTGCCTCTATGAATGCAAGAATGTCTGAGGGCGGTACGGCTACGGTTAGGACTTTGGAGCAGGTGGAGAGTTTAAAGGTGTGGCTGGAGAGTATGAAAGTTAATAATGAATAAATTTAACAGAAGGACTCATGAAGGTAAAAAATTTAGCAAAAAATAAGATTTTTAATGAACAAAGAAAGATAGAACTTGAAAAAATAATCTATCTTTTGGAAATAAGAGAGTTTTATAACTCATGGGTGCTGATAGACCCAAAGAAGATGATACTGTGTATAAGAAAAATGAATCTGTAGTTGATTACATAATAGGAATGACAGATAACTATGTTAAACATATCGCTCATCAATTGAATGGTATGGGGTATTAACTTGTTCCCACGCTTCTGAGTGGAAATATATATCCATTGAAATTGAAAATATAATCTTAGTTTTTTATAACATCAAATATTGAAGGTGCGGTGGCAACCGCACTCTGCAGGATATTAGGTTAAGCAATAGCGATATTAAAGACATCATAAGCATTTATTGATATAGTGAGATAATTAGAAAAAACGATAAGAGAGGTATGTAAATATGGCAGGTGGAGAAAATAGACGTATAATGGAAATGCAATTTGAGGCTATGCAAGAGGAACATGGAGTTAGAAAAGACGGTGATACTAAAAAACCTAAACCCAGTAACCATAGGAGTGAAAATAGTCGAAAAATCGCAGCATTGTATGAAGATGCAGCGGAGTATGAAGAAGAGTTAGAAGCTTTTGAAAAAGAACTTGAAATCATTAATAACAATAAACTCTCAGATATTTTGGATAGCTTGGTTAAAAGTACACCAGAGTATGATGGCGATTATGCTGTAGAATTAAAGGCTGTACTAGAAGCTAGTTGGACACAGAAGGTTGATGTAGACAAAACCCATCCTAAAGAAGAGTTAGAACTTATTAAAAACTTAGCATTTAATGATGTGATTGAAAAACTGAATGAAGAAGATGTCAGAGAAATCTTGGTAAAAAGATGGGAAATGCTTGTGGCTATAAAAAAAGAGCACGTGGCTGATGAACGTGCAGAAATGAAACTACGTGGTATGAAGCCAGACCATATACGTAAAGTATATAGAAACTACCATGGACTTGATGACTAGGTATTTTCTACTACGAAGAGCATGAGAGAGTGAGATTTTTGTACTCTTCTGGCGTGTCACCTGCAAAATGTTTAAACTCTGGGAGTTCATCAAAAGGGTGTGTAGCTATGTGTAGTAAGGTTTCTACCATCGTAAAGTTTCCTTGTCTTGCAAGGAAGATTGCTTTTTCAAGCATATAGTTTTTCAAAATGTATTTTGGGTTGGTTTTGAGCATCATATCTTGGCGTTTTTGTTGTGAAAGGGTTTCTTTCTTTAGACGTGCATCATAGAGATTTAGCCAAGAGTCAAAAGGGATAGGGTTCATTGCAAGTTCAAATAGTGGCATACGTTCGCCATCATAACGGCTTAGCGTTCTAAAGAAAAGCGTGTAGTCTACATAGGCATCTTGTAATGCACCAACTAGGTTGGTGATGAGCTGTTTGTCTTCTTCTAAAGTGAGTACCAATCCAAGTTTTTTTCGCATTACATTAATGTAGGCATTTGGGTAAATGAATGCACCGTAGTCATCTAATTTCTTTTGCATTCTCTCTTTGTCTATGATGGGGGTGAGTGCTTTCGAGAGTTTAGTAAGGTTCCAGTAAGAGATGTTGGGCTGTTCTCCGTAGGCGTAGCGTCCTGCCTTGTCTGTGGCGTTACAGACAAACCCATAATCAAAATCATCTAACATAGCGTAAGGACCATAGTCTATGGTAAGTCCTGTTATAGACATGTTGTCTGTGTTCATTACACCATGACAAAACCCTATACCTTGCCATGCAGCTATAAGTGATGCGGTACGTTCTAACACTTCTGTGAAAAATTTGAAATATCGGTCTTCTTCTTTTTCTAAGTGTGGGTAAGACTCTGTGATGACGTAGTCGGTGAGTGACTTTAGTTTGTCATATTCTTTGAAGTATGAAAAGTATTCAAAGGTACCAAAACGTACCCAAGAAGGTGACATTCTCATAACGATAGCAGCTGTTTCAATGTTGTTGCGTAAGAGTTTTGTTTTTGAACCTATGATACCTAAAGCACGAGTGGTAGGGATGCCTATATGGTGCATGGCTTCGCTCATAAGGTATTCACGTATAGAAGAAGGTAATGCAGCGCGACCATCTGCTGTGCGTGAGTAGAGGGTTTCTCCACTGCCTTTGGTTTGTAAATGCCATCCATTTATAGAACCTAAATTATGTGCTCTTCCATCTCCCAAACGTGAAGCATAATGGCTAAACTGATGTCCCGCATAACACATAGAAAAAGGTTTTACACCTTTGGGGATATATGTACCGTTAAGTAGTTCAATGAACTTTGGGTTATCAACTGTATTGGCATCTAAATCTATGAGTTTGGCTGCATAAGGGTTGAAACTTATCAGATAAGGTTCCTCAAGAGGTTCCATCTGTGTAATATTGTAAAACTCACTATCGAGCGAAAGGTATTTGCTTTGGAATTGTAGGTTATTAAGTGTCATAAGGATGTTTTACATGTTTTATCCTTAAGTTCAGATAATCATCCATCTTTTTAATTTGCCATTTCTATATATTCTTACATAAAATATTGAGAAGAGATAAAAGTTAGGGACTACCAATAGACATATGGGTTTGCTATAAGATTTGCATTAAAATATTTTATATTATGGGTGACTTCTTGCGTCACCCAAGAGGGTAAGCTAAAAGATTCATCTTCTGTTTTTAGTTCTATTTCTGCGATGATTAAGCCTTTATTGTTACCTTCAAATACATCTACTTCCCATGTATGACCTTTATGTTCAACAAGATATCTGGTTTTGTTTATTAATGATGATTGACAAAGATTGTTTATCATTTCCTTTGCATCCTGAAGAGGGATAGAGTATTCAAATTCTAATCTTGTTAGACCATGGTTTTCCCCTTTAATTGTGAGAAATGCTTCTTTGCCTTTGATGCGTACTCTTACTGTAGTATGGTCGACTGTTTTGATGTAACCCTGTTGTATTTGGCATCCATTTTTTAATGTAATTATTTTTGTATTGTCAATTAAGAATTTTCGTTCTATTTCTATGCCCATTTTTTCCCTTTATCTTTGAATTTGCGGATGTTTTTTTTTAGGATTGAGTTTGAAAACACACCTATATTATAGTGTTAAAATTTCGTTTAAATGCCTATATCCTGTGAGGCATATCATATGTCCATCTTCATCTATTTTGACCGTAGAAGGGAAGGCATTGGCTCCCATAGATCGGGCTTTACTAAAATCGTGCTGCATAAGTATATGAGCGCGGTC
>DQVJ01000252.1 GCA_015661795.1 Sulfurovum sp. | reverse complement strand
TTTGCATTTGTATCATGGGTATAGGCTTCCCATAAGCTGTCGATGACAGACCTGTTGACTAGGGGTGCATCAACGCTTAAGATGAAAACAGCATCTGTTTTAAGTAGTTGAAAAATAGAAGCTATGCCTACTAGAGGGGAGCTTTCCTGATAGATGTCTTTGATGATAGGACAGTGAAAATGAAATTTGTTTGATTTTGATGAGAGATACACCGTCTCAAACCATTGGGATATTTTTTCGTATTGGAATTCACTGAGCGTCGTGTACCCACCAAAAGGCAGTAGTGCTTTGTCTGTACTCATACGTGAGCTTTTTCCACCGGCAAAAATAACAGCTGGTATAGTATATTTCATAAGATTTCTTTTTTACGTTTTTGGTGTATCAAAAGTACCATAAATGCCATAAAGGTGATAATGGATTCTCCTAAAAAAAGAAATTCTCCATAGATTTGTCCTGCAAGGACAGCACCCACTGAACCACCTAAGCCAAACGCAATACCCAAAAAAAACTGCTGTGCAAGTTTTTTTTGGGTGTAGAGTGAAAAAACATAGGTAATCGCAGCGGTATGGTACAGTGCAAAGCTGATTGCATGTAAAGACTGTGAAGTAAAAGTTATGACAACAGAATCTGGGTACAGATAAAGTAAAAGCCAACGGACGGCAGTGACCAGTGTTGCAAATTGTAAAATATTGAGTAAATTTCTTTGTAGCAAGGGTCCTTGGAAATAGAGCATTATGATTTCACAAATGACACCAAAACTCCACATCCATGATATCATCTCAAGTGATATCCCATGAGAAGTTTCATAAATGGTAAAAAAGTTGTAAAAACCGCCAAAACCAACTTGCATCAAAAATATAGAAATCCAAAATGCCCAGTATTTCTGAAGAGAAAATGTAATGTCATCGTCTGCAATGGCATGGGGGACATTGTCATGTTTTACCAAGGAAGCACCAAAAACAAGTGTTAATACTGCTGTGCCACATAGGTAGTAAAGTGCTTCTTGAGGTAGAGTAAGTACCTTGCCCAGCCATAAAGCAATACCCATAAAACCTAAAGATCCCCAAAGCCTGACTTTTCCGTATTGACTCCCGGACAGGGCACTTAATGCAATCGTTTCTACATAAGGCAAAGAGATACCCATAGCAGCACCAAAGAGAAGGTTAGCCAATAAATAGAGCCAAAATTGTGATATGGTTCCAAGAAAGAGGATACTGCCAAGCACTGTCAATATGAGTGATATCATATATACCCCAGGTGTTAAAGCAATCCAGTGCCTGAATATAAAAGGGAGTAAAAAACGCATAAAAGGCGCTGCGGCATATATGATACCTACATCAAAAGGGCTGTATCCAAGTTCGAGCAATACTTTAGGCATGAATATAATATAAATACCAACAAGTGCAAAATAGAAAAAATAGTACGCTCCTAAAAGAAGCGTAAAGGGAGAAATCATGGAAGTATTTTTTGTCATGGCTTCTCTATAACTGCTGTACGTGTTAAAAGATCATGTAGTGTTTTGGCATCTTTATTAAAAAACATCATAAACCATCCAAAAAATGAAAAAAAAGAGAAAACAGCACAGATATTTCTCAAGAGTATGATAATGGATGTGGGTTTTTCTCCTGTTTTTTCATCAATGATTTGAAGATTATACGCACGGTACCCAGGCGTCTGTGCTGTTTTTATCATAAATAATGTTTGGACGATGACCAATGGGATTAGGATATACAACCATCCTTGCAACTTGGCTTCTGCAAAACCTTCTCTCCCGTCCATTATCAGGTAAAAGACGATGTACATAATGGGCATGACAAGCATGAAAGAGTCTGTGAGAAAGGCTTTTATCTTGGTAGAGGCTTTTGCATAGGGGTATTGTGAACTGATAGTTGTTGGCTTAGATACTCTCTTGCCTTGTTTGATATCTCTAAATCTTTTTTTTGCCATTAAAAATCCCAGACAATGGCGCCATAAAAACCTTTAAAATCCATATCTGATTTTAGACCAGAATTTAAATCATCACTATCAATATGTATAACTTTGTATCCAGCTTCCAAACCAAGACCCATCATAAAGGTATAACGTGCAGAGATTTCATAGTCATAAAGGGTGATATCACTGTAGCTAATAGCATTGAGTTCGGCCTGCAGGGAAATATCATCTGTGGTTGGAAAATTAAAACGGGTTTTAGCATAAAACATAGGCACCCATGAAGAAAAGTTTACCTGTGCCCTCTGTACAGGAGTAGTGCTGTCAATATCACCAGAAAGATAGCGTGCGGTCAAACCAGCATCAATTTCTACCCAGTTATCTAAAAGTTCATAATAGAATGTGATATCTGTCATATTGATGCTCAGGGCACTTTCCAGTGTTCCTGTAAAATCGATGATGTCACCCCAGCTAAACAATGTCACATTTTGTGTCCCATCATGAGAAAGCTGGGTATAGCCAAGTTTTACATTAGGGATGAATGGCAGGGGATGTTCTATATAGGCTTTAAAAACCAGATCTTGTGCATTACTCCAACCTAAGGTGTCTTCCAAGTCAGCAGAAGTAGCAGTACCTGTTAAAGGTAAAGTATAGGAAGCTTGTCCACTGGGGGCATGACTAAAAACGCCTAGGGAAACCTCTCCCCCGCTAAAGTCTGCGTAGAGAAGGTGTAAAGAGAGTAATGGTAAAAGTATATATTTTGTCATGTTAGTTTAGTCCTTGTGTCATGGTAAAAATAGGTAACATCATAGCTGCGATAATAACCCCAACAAATCCTCCAATCATCAGCATCATAAAGGGGTTAAGTAAGCTAAGTAGTATTTTGAGTTTGTCATCATTTTCTTCAGCATAGAGACTGGATGTATTACTTAATACTTCTGCTACTTCACTGGATTCTTCTCCAAGTGCAAGTGTTTGCATAAAGTTTCGTTTGAGTTTGACACCACGTGAAAGTTGTAAAGAGTTTGAAAGTTTGTTCCCTTCCATAACTTTTACGGAAGCCTTATCAAAAAGATCTTTGAGACCATAATTCCCAAACGTAGCTTTTGCCAAACTGACCGCCTGCGCATACGCCACACCAGAGCT
>DQVJ01000087.1 GCA_015661795.1 Sulfurovum sp. | reverse complement strand
GAACATAATGTCCTGCTGTTCAAAATATCTCATTCTAAATTTATAACATTATAATACTTAATTATCTTCTTTTCGCCTGAAAATATCCATTGTCCGGACAATGTTTTCCTCTATTTTTTAAGAATATAGACCGTAGAGGACATTATGTCTTTCTATCATTGAATGACAATCGTGAGTATAAACCATTTTTATGTTAAAATCTTTCATTCATACATTAATATACACGGACAAGGAAAAGCATGACAAATCAAACACAAAGAGAAGAGAAAGTAGAAATCGCCATAGAAATCGCCATTAAAGTAGGACTTTTAGCTCTACTTCTGTACATCACTTACCTCATAGCCAAACCGTTTATAGGTATCGTGGTGTGGGGCATCATCATCGCGGTGGCACTCTCTCCTGTTATCAATAGTTTAGAAAAACGATTTGGAAGCAGAAAAAAGATTATTATCTCTTTAACGGTGGCGGTGATAGTAGCACTCATAGTACCTACCTATATGCTCTCAGGCTCAGTTATAGAAGCATCTTCAAGCATACGTAACGCTGTAACAGAAGGTAGTATCACCATACCCCCTCCTAGCGAAAATGTAAAAGAGTGGCCACTCATAGGTAAAAAAGCTTATGCTTTTTGGGACGCTGCATCATATAATTTAAAAACAGCTTTGACTCCGTATGCCGAAGAGATAAAAAATATGGCTAAAAAGACTGTTTCACTACTCACTGGTGGGCTAGGAACTATCTTTATGTTTATCGGTTCTATGATCATCGCTGCTGTGTTTCTCATAGGGGCTGAGGGTGCAGTAAAATTTTATAATAACATTTTGAGGCGTTTGGTAGGTGACAGGGGTGAAGAGTGGGCAATACTCTCAGCTCTGACTGTACGTTCTGTAGTCATGGGGGTACTGGGTGTGGCTGTGATACAGGCATTTTTTGCACTTATAGGTATGGTTGTTATGGGCATCCCCCTTGCTATTGTCTGGGCAATAGCTATTATGTTTTTGACCATCATTCAAGTACCTGCATTGCTTGTCATCGGACCGATGATTGCCTATGTGTTCTCTCAGGGGTCTGGTACAGCGGAGATAGTTTTTACTATTTATATGCTGATTGTAGGGGCTAGTGATGGTGTGCTTAAGCCTATGCTTATGGGTAGAGGTGTAGACATTCCTATGTTAGTTATACTTATAGGAGCCATAGGGGGTATGATGCTCATGGGTATGCTGGGGCTATTTGTAGGTGCGGTTATCTTTGCTTTGGCATACAAGCTTTTTGGGCTTTGGATAGCTGAAGTGCAAGATGAAGTTGTGGTAGAAGAAAAATAATAGCTATGAAGCAACTCACCCATGACAATAATTTTGTTTATCTCTGTGGGGCACTCATCGCCCTACTTTTTTCAGCTGCTTTGGTACAAGAGTTCTCAGGTACCTGGGGTGAAGATATCTTTACATTAACGAGTATGCTAATGTTAGTGGTGAGCATAAAAAGTGTTCATACAGATATGACTTGGAAAAAAACGGTTTATGTATTGTTAGGGTTTCTTTTTATTTTAAGTATTTTGGCAAAAGTGTTTGCATTTGCATACAGTATGTATCTTAATCTTATCATTTTACTTCTTTTTTTTGCAGGTTCATTTTGGACAGCGTATAAACAGATACTTTTTGAGGGAAAAGTGGATACTAACAAAATGATAGGCTCTCTTTCACTCTATCTTCTTTTAGGGCTTATGTGGACAATACTTTATTTGATTCTTATAGAGTTAGACTCTCAATCATTTTCTGGACTAGAGTCTGGAAGTTGGAAACAAAACTTTTCGCAAGTGGCATACTACAGTTTTGTGACACTCACTACTTTAGGGTATGGGGATATTTTACCTGTCAATAAAGTGGCACAGTTCTTTGTCTATATGGAAGCAGTTGTAGGGGTATTTTATATGGCTATTATTGTCTCAAGTCTCATTAGCCTACGATTGACTTCTTTAGAAAAAAAAGAGTAAGTATGCAAAAGAGTATAGAGAAAAAACAGTCATTATGGGAGTCTCTTCACTCCTTACTTGTTTTTACTTTTTCTGATAAACTCAAATTTTCTATAAAGGTCTCTTTGAGTATGGCTTTAGCCTATCTCATCCCTTTATCTCAAGGTTGGTCACAACCTCAAACAGCACCTATAACCATCATGCTCATTGCTGCGATGGGTTCGTTGAGTGCCTCCATCCATGTAGGTGCACAGCGTGTGCTGGGTACGGTGATTGGGGCTATTATAGGTATGAGTCTTATCGCCATTTTCCCTCAAGAGCGTATGTATTACCTCATTTCACTTTCACTTATTGTGACTTTTATACTCTACCTAGTGCGTGCTTATAAAGGGGACAATACGACATTTATGCTTACTGCTATGACGATGATGATGGTATTTCAAAATGGTAAAGTGGATGATGTTTTTTTGTATGGTATAGACAAAACCTATATGACAGTGTTTGGGATAGGTATCTATACGTTAGTAGGTGTTTTTCTTTGGCCTGTGAATGTAGAAGACAAAAGTAAAGTCTGTGCATCAAAACTCACTACTTCTCAGTTAGCTGTGTTTGAGCATAGAGATATGGTACAAGAAGAACGTAATCAATATATTGAAAGACTCCTGAGCGCTGAAAAGGCTTTGGAAAATGCCAGTGGGGAAGTAAATGCCATAGATGTAACACCATCTCAGTGGTATAGTTTGCTACATCATTACAAGCGTATTACTGCATATCTGACGTTACTCACTTTAGATGATAAAGAACGCTATAGTGACACCCTTTCAAAGTATGTCTCCAATATCGAAAAAATGGAAACAGAAATCATCACACTCTTTAAAGAGATAGAAGAGATTTGGCAGACTCACGATAACATAGAGTTACCAGAGTCTATCACGCCAGAGTATGAAAAAGAAGCTATAGTAACACTCACACATCTTGAACGTGCTTCACTTATCACGACGATAGAAGATATGAAGAAACTTCATGAGGAGTTACGTCAGTTAGCACGTAAACTTAACAGTGTACACAGTGCGCTTCCTACATCTTTTGATACAAACAACATTCCCAAAGAAAAACATTTTTTATGGGCTGATGTGGAACATCTTAAAGGTGCGTTAGTAAGTTTTCTGATCTTTTGGGTGGCAACCTATTTTTGGATAGAGATGAATCCTCCTGGTGGCTTTATGATAGTAGCACTTGCTACAGGTTTGTCAGTGCTTACCACGTTTACTCCTATCAAACCTTCTATGCTTATCGTGGTGTTTAGTTTCTCCTTTATTTTTGCTATTTTTATGTATGTGGCAGTCTTGCCTCAGTTACGGTATGGATGGGAATTAGGCATCTTTATTTTTGTCTACAGCTTTGTCTCTTTTCATTTGGTCAACCCCCAGATGAGTATTTTCTTCTTATTGGGTTTATTTACCTTTGCCATCAGTAACACAATGTACTATGACTTTAGTATATTTCTTTTAATTTTGTTGATGTTTTACTGCTTCTTGATTTTACTTCATATTTTTTACTATATTCCCTTCTCAACGAAACCAGAGTACCTTTTTCTAGAGTTG
Organism: Sulfurovum sp.; assembly: GCA_015661795.1. Classification (GTDB taxonomy): domain Bacteria; phylum Campylobacterota; class Campylobacteria; order Campylobacterales; family Sulfurovaceae; genus Sulfurovum. Next base: position 3,360 of record DQVJ01000087.1, on the reverse strand, counting down.
AAAAACAGACTTTTTAGACTCAGTTACCATTTGTTGGACATAGGAAGAAAAGCGCAAGAAGGTAAGCATAATTTATGGGGCACTGTTTTGGCAAACTATAGTAATGTACATCTCATAAACACAGTGAAAAACATGCAGCTTTGGGCAAGTAAAGTAGATGAGAAGTATTTTAATATGAACAAAGAAGTATTGACTGCATTTGGTATGTCTTGTGAAAAGTTTGTCTATTTAGTAGAGTTACTGTACCATCGTGACTTAGAAATGCAAAACAATACTTTAATAGCCAAATTAAGAGAAGAATATACTTTACCCTACTTTTCAGACCTTTTAAAACAGTATGCTTTAGGCAAAAATGTGCAAGATGTGGATGCTTTTTGGAAAGATGAGGTCTATATTATCAATACTGTAGAAAAGAGCCTTGCGCAAACATTAGAAAAGATAGATTTTTCTCACTATAGTCGTACAGAGATTGGTGAAATGTATGAAAATATCTCTTTACGTAAAAATGTATGGTTGGCTTTGTTTGCATGTCAAAACATAATGAAAAAGATTGATTTTAAAGCTTTAGAGGAAAGTAGATTTTGATAAAAGAGAAATATATGATAAAAAAAATAGGACTTTCTACTCTAGTATCTGTATTCTTAGTCACAGGTTGTGCGCCACTTGGTCCTAATTATAAAGGTGTTGAGGTAGAAATACCTACTGCATGGAAAAATACAAACAAACAGAGTCATATCCAAATGACACAATGGTGGAAAATTTTTAATGATCCTACACTTAATGCTTTAGTACAAACAACCTATGCACAAAACTTAGATTTGAAGAGTGCTGGTTTACGTATAGTACAAGCGCGAGCAGCACTTGGCATATCTGAAGGGTTTGTTTACCCTCAACTACAAACACTTTCAGGTAATGCTGTACGGACTCGTCAAAATACTCGTACTTTTTCAGCCACAGGTCTCAACTTTGATTTAGGATGGGAGATGGATATTTGGGGTAAATATGCCAGAGGTATAGAGTCTTCTGAAGCTACTGTATTTGCTTCTGTGGCTTCTTATCATGATATTATGGTAAGTGTTATTGCTGAAGTGGCACGTAACTACATTAATTATCGTACCTATCAAGAGCGTATAGCCTATGCAAAGCGTAATATCAATATACAAGAACGTGTGACTAGAATAACTGAGATACAATTTAACTCAGGGAATGTTTCTGAACTAGATATGCAACAAGCACGTACACAACTGTATGCAACACGTGCAACCCTTCCTGCCCTTGAACTTGCTATGATACAGTCTCGAAATGCTTTGGCTGTACTTATGGGTACACATCCTGATAAAGCAGAGGGAATGCTGCAACTTAAGCAATCAAGCATTGACAGCATGGGTAAATATATCAGCAGTAAAAAGAGTTTTGTGCAGATTAAAGATGGAGACAAAGATACAGTAAATATTACACTGGTGCCTACAGCAAAGTTTAGCCCCTATCATAAAGTTGATGCACAACTATTGCGTCAGCGTCCAGATATCAAGGTAGCAGAGTTTCAAGCACGTGCAAATTCAGCCAATATAGGCAGTACACTTGCGACGCTTTACCCTTCCTTTTCACTTTTTGGAAATATCGGTATCAATTCGAACAATGCTACAGGTCAGTGGCTCTCTGCAGGAGATGCTGTTGGTGTCACTATAGGTCCCTCTTTTTCATGGAATATCTTCCAATATGGACGTATCAAAAACCAAGTACGTGTACAAGATGCGGTGTTTGAGGAGAGTTTAGTGAACTATAACAACAAAGTACTTTCTGCCATTGCTGAAGTGTCCAACGCTATACATGGTTACCGACTTAGCAAAATACAACAGCAGGAAAATAAAAAAGCTGTAGATGCCACAGTACGCGCTTTTAACATCTCTATGACACAGTATAATGATGGGTTGGTATCTTATCAGCGTTTATTTAGTACTGTAGAGAATCTTACACGTAACCAAGATCAATACGCACAGATCAAAGGAAATCTTGCCAGCAATGTTGTACTGCTTTATAAGGCTCTAGGTGGTGGTTGGCAGATGAGTAAGAGTAAAGCATATCTTTCACGAGAAATGGCAGAAAAAATGCAAAAACGTACTGACTGGGGACGATACCTTGATGAAAATATGACAAGACTTCCAAAAGGTTTTAGCAATGCAAAATAATTTCCCTCATGAGCTTACTGCTGGAGATGTCTACTTTTCACCAATGTTGTTGGTCATTGTATTGGCATTTTTGTTAGCAGGTATCACAGCAATAGTTTTAAATAAGCTTAAACTGTCACGTTACATTTATGCACCTGCTTATGTATTTGCAGCCATAATGGTACTTTATATGGTACTCATTGATGCGTATTGGATTAAATTTTAAAGGTAAAATAGATATGAAAACACTGATTAAACTTTTTGTGACACTAAGTCTTTTAGCACTTGCGGCATACTTTGGGTATACACGATTTGAAGCGTATATCGAAAATCCTTGGACACGTGATGGCCAAGTACGTACTCAGGTTATACAAATCACCCCTCGTGTAAACGGTATGGTCACTAAAATTCATATAGTGGACAATCAAAAAGTTAAAACAGGTGATTTACTTTTCGAAATAGATCCATCTCAGTATCAAGTTAAGGTAGATCAGGCTAAAGCACGCTTACAACGTACATTAGAAGCAGCTAAAGGAAAAAAAATCGAGTATGAACGTGTGAAGAGTATTTATGCTAGGGATAAGGGTGCCGTTTCTCAAAAAGACTTGGTACGGAATGAGACAAACTACTACAAATCCTTAGCAGATATAGATTCTTCTAGAGAGTCACTTAACATGGCCAAACTGAACCTCTCTTATACCAAGGTATATGCAGAGGTAGATGGCTATGTCTCCAACATAAACTTCCAAATAGGTTCGCAAGCTACTGCCAATAAGCCTATACTTGCACTGGTAGATAAAAATGCCTATTGGGTTTTTGGCTTTTTTCGTGAAGATGCCATCCCTGAAGTTGAAGTTGGAGATACAGCCAAGGTCACCCTGCTTGCCTATCCAGATACAGCACTTACAGGAAAAGTTGAGTCCATTGCATGGGGTATTGCTCATTCAGACGGGAATCCTGGAAATAACCTTTTGCCAAGTGTAAAACCCGTATTCCAATGGATACGTCTAGCGCAGAGGATACCTGTGCGTATTAAGTTAGAAAATGTACCTGAAGATGTAAAGCTTCGTTTTGGATTAACAGCTTCTGTCATGATATTAAAGGATAAAAATAATAAATAGTATAATGACATAAAAAGGAAAGATACATGCAGTTAATTTTCATTGTTATCCTAGGCGCTGTACTTGGGTTT
>DQVJ01000010.1 GCA_015661795.1 Sulfurovum sp. | reverse complement strand
TGTCCAGCATTTTTACAAATAAAACTTCATCGTTCATTGCCTTATGGACTATCTCTTCTGCTACTTCTTCATCTAGCCCTCTTGTATGTAAAATTTTGGCAATACTTGATTTGACAGTTTTGGTTTGTATATTGATTTTGGGTTTAAATGTTTCTGCTATAACTGGATTAAAAGCCAAAACAGAAACAAAAAGTGTAATGCGTAGTATATTTTCTTTACTCATCGAATATCCTTTTGACTATTGTATGTTAATAAGGTAAACAGAATTCAATAGACAGGTTCGATTGACATATTATTTTTTATGGTATATACTATAAACTATCAAAAAAAAGGAAATAAATATGAACAGAAGAAACGCTTTAAAAATGGCTGGTGTAGCCGCATTGGCAGTGACCGTGGGTGCAGAGGCAGAAATGGCTCCTGCACATATGAATCGTACCGAAATGCAACCAAAAGACCCAAAAAACCTAGACAAAGGTGAGCTTAAACATACACCTCTTATCACTGTAAAAGAAAAAGATGAAAAAGGATATACACTGGTACAGATAAACGTCGGTCAAGGTGGCATCAACCATCCAAGTACCCCAGATCACTGGATAGATTTTATAGAACTCTATGCCAATGACAAACGTGTGGGTAAAAATATTTTAGAAGCTGAGATTTCTAGGGGAGCTACCGCATTTTCAGTCAAACTTGATGGTGTAAGAGTACTGAAAGCCCGAGCTGGCTGCAACCTCCACGGTATTTGGACATCTACATATAACCTGTAAGGTTACTACTACTCCATCACTTCGGTATCCACTGGCTCATCACCATTGGGTGTTTGTGGCTTTAACATAAGTGGAATTTGATGGAGTTTTGTAGATTCAAAATGCTCTTTTTCAAGTTCTAATTCTTTGAGTCCACATTGTAACTCAGCTATAAAATTTCGTTTAGGTTCTAGTTTTAAAAGTAGATTGATACGTTCTAGTTCTGTATCTAAGAGTGTCATTTCAAGTGCATTAATCTCATCTTCGAGTTCTTGTAGCTCATGCTTTTTTCTTTCAAAAAGTTTTGTATATTCCTTAGCATCTATCATCTCTTTATATTCACTGTTTAGCTCTTGTAGTGAATTTACTTTTCGCATAAAAGTTTCATTATATCGTTGAAGCAGTTTTTCATCATACCCTACTTCACGCTCAAGTACCAAAAGTACCTCTTCTTCTTCTTTTATCTTTTGTTTTTCTCCCTCTATCTTGGCTTTTAATTTCTCTATCTCAAGCGTGTATCTTCCTATCCCTTCTGCATATGCGAGTATGCCTTGTCGAACATGTTTGTCTATCTCTTGTATAACTTCATGGCTTTGAACATACGGTTCTGTCTGCTTTGTCACACTGTATGTTTGAGAATTGTGTTGATTTTCTTCTGAAGAATACGATGCATGACTCATAACATTTTACCTATTCTGTTTCCAAACCAGCACGTTCAAGTTGGCTGGCTCTTTTTCTTTGCTGTGCTTCTATCTTGGCAACTACCTGGTTTTTTGTGCCTTCTTTAACTTTTAGCTCGAGGGTTGCTATGGTGTGCTTGAGTACTTGTATGTCTTTTTCAAATTCATGTATTTTATTCAAGTTTCTATGGTCGTTTTCAGCACTTATTTCACGAAGCCATGTAATTTTTTCATCTTTTTCTTTTAAAGTTTCTTTTTGTCTATGGACTAAACTTTTATACTGTTTTAGCCCATAGAACAAAGCCAAGATGATCACAACCATCACTATCATTAAAGGTACAATATAGGACTCATATGTTTGTATCAATTCACTCATAATTTTCCTTATTCACTCTTATCAAGCATATCATTATCCATTTCATCCATAATTTTGGAAAGCTTATTGTTTGTCATGATATGAAGTACTCCAACAGTCAAAATACCTACCAATCCCACTACAGTAAAAAGTGATACATCACGTATGGTATACAGAGTTATAGCCAAAAAAATAAAGTTAAGCACCATCAAATGAGTGAGGCGCTGTTTATAAAATAGGTATTTAGTTTCTAAGCTCTCTGTATTTTTCATACCTATATTTTATCGTTTCTTGGCTTTATAGGCAAGCCCTTGTATTTTCAGTAAATATATAACATGTCACATCTACATATTTTACCTACGTCTAGGCTGTGGCTTCGTGTATGACTTCTTTGGTGTCTTGATACACTTCATTGGTATCTTGCTTGACGCCTGACCATGTTCTAGAACATCCTGTTGTCATAAGAAGTGTAATGGCTAAAAACAATAATACTTTTTTCATTTTGTGTTCCTTTTTTAACCATTATATTCAACAAATGTTAATCTTTTGTTTCTTGAATCTCATCTTCTTTTGGTACTTCCACTTTGATTGGTTTATTCACTGCTTTAGCCAGTATTTCGACATAGACTTCTGTCACAGCCATCGATTTTATCTTATCAAGTGCTTTGATAAGTTCTTCATAAGGTATCTCTTGGGCGATGTCACTTGTAGCCCCTATCTTACAATCAAAATCCCAGTACATTGTAGCTTTGTCTGGTAGGTCTTTCTTTTTTTCTCGTTTTACATATTTTCTAATCTCATTTTTTATCGCTTCAAGTACGCGGTCTTCATGCTTCTTGGGGTCTGTAAGTTTAAAACTTTTTTTCATTATCTTCTCCTCTTCTTATCAGATTGGGGTTTTTGTTTTTTGTCTAATTTATCTAGTTTTGCCTGTAGGTTTGAGCCTATTTTTTCTGCATGAGGATTTCTGGGTTTTTTCTTTTTCTCTGTGGGTGTTTTCTCGTTATTTGGCTGGTTTTTGGCTGGTTTTTTATTTCTATTAGTATTTCGACCACTGCTACGATTACCGTTACTTCGTTGTCCACCACTGCGTTTTCCCCCACCTCTACCATTTTGTATAGGTTCTGCTTCTATGCTAGGATCTGGTCTAAAAGCTTCAAGGTCTACCTTTTTGATACTGGACTTCGTAAATCTTTCTATAGCACGAAGTAGTTCATGCTCATCCACACAGACAAGTGACACTGCCTCGCCACTCATCCCTGCTCGTCCAGTTCGTCCTATGCGGTGTACGTAATCTTCTGGCACATTAGGGAGCTCGAAGTTTACCACATGAGGAAGCTGATCGATGTCTATACCCCTTGCTGCAATGTCTGTGGCTACAAGCACACGTACATTCCCTGCTTTAAAGTCTGCCAAAGCCTTAGTTCT
>DQVJ01000162.1 GCA_015661795.1 Sulfurovum sp. | reverse complement strand
CACTAAGTGTTTGACCTAAGTACTCTAAGTTGGGTAGGTCTTTTATCATATGTGCAAACATTGCCCAGCGTGACCAAAAGTGCCATGAAGCAGCCATCACGTATGCCAAGACTTCATCACTCTCCTCATCTTCTTTGGCTATAAAAAGCCCTTGCTCTTGGGTTATGAGGTCTGTAAGCTCTTCTTGCTAAAGGCTGTTGTGACAAAACCATCTTTTTTGTCTTCTTCGGCAATGCTATCTATTTTATAAGCAGATGCTACATCAATTCCTAAGTCATCCTTACCCCAAACTATGAGGGTTTCTTGTTTTATATTTTTTAGTTCCTCTTCAAGATTGTCTCTATGAAGCATGTTTCCATCAACAATATAATGGAATTTTTTCTTGTCTAACTCTGCAATGGCGACTCTCTTTTCCATCATGTGTTCTATCATAAAGTTTGGCATATATTGTGGTTTATACTTCCCTTTTAATGCACTTGCCAATATAAGCCATGTCTCTTTTTCGTCGTTGAGTCCATGTATGAGTATTAAGGTTTTTTTAGCTTTATGTGTACTCTCTAAATAAGCAATATTGTAGCCTTCAATTTCTATGTTATGTAGTTTGACTTTGGCTTATCTCTTTAGTAAATTGAATGCTTGATTGTAGAGCCATTTGTTTATTTTTTTCTTTAACATTATATTTCCCTTTTATCGAATAACAAAACGTACATCACCTATCATAATCTCTTTGTTGTCATAGGTTTTTTCAGCAGTGAGTATGATGTGGTTAAGTCTGTTTTTATCGCTGTTTATAAATTGAAATTGGGCAGACTTTTCATTACTGGGGTTTCCTAGTGCTTCCCATGTAGTATTTGACTCAGTTTTTTCGATGACGACATTTTCTACACCCTTTAGAGTATATTTCCCTCCATTAAAAGCAGTGAAAATTTTCTGAGAATAATCTGTGTAGTCTTTAATGCGTTTATCGTACTCACAAAAAAATATCATAGACTCTCCAACATCTTTCATAAGTGCTTTTAGCACAAAATTAGAACCCATAAGCTTTGTAAAAATCTTTGAAAGCCCTCTGTTAAATCTATTGTCAGTATGCATACCATAGTTACTTGGGATGACATTGTCAAGTAGCCCTTTGAGCATGGTATTTGTCCAAGAAATCATTTCAGTGGTCTGTTTAATTGGTAAGGTGTGTTCTATATTTTTTTGATTTAAATCTTTTAGTAAATCCCATGATGCTTTAGTTGGTTCAAAGGCTATGCCGTACAGATAAGGTTTGAAATCTTTTTGCTCACCTAACTTAAGCACTTCTATATTTACATTTCCAAACGTAAACATGGCACTTGCAAATATTCCAAAGTTGATAATTGGTGGGGCAACAAGTCCAAAAGCTTCTTCTATTTCTTTAGCAGTTTGCTGTGGGTCTGGTGTAATGATAACAAGGTGGTCTATTTTATTTATCATTATATTCCTTTTGTTTATTTTGGGTCTATGGAATACTACATGATTTTAGAGATTTTGTCATTCACATATGTTAAGATGCTGTTATGGATTATTTAAGAGCGTATATTGAAGATAAAATTGACATAGATGAAGATGATTGGCAGAAGATAACATCACTGTTTGTTAGAAAAGAATATGCCAAGGGTGAAGAGATAGTCTCAGCAGGGGAAATATGTCAAAAAGTCTATTATGTTTCTTCTGGTGTGACACGTATGTATATGATAGATACAGAAGGTAAAGATTTGACGTTTGCTGTAAACTATAATAAAAATTCATATCGTCTAGACCCTTTTGCAGGGGATTATTTTTCATATTTAACCAAGACCGAGAGTGATTTGTTTTGTGAAGCACTCTGTGATTGCGTCATATATGAAGCTGATTTTTCAAAACTAGATAAGCTCTATGCTTCTGAGTTAAAATGGATGACACTTGCAAAGGCAATCACAGACAATCAGTTAGTAACTATTTATCAAAGAATGAAGATGATGAATAGCCTCACAGCCAAAGAAAAGTATGAACGCATGAAAGAGATAGCTCCTATTTATGAAGAGGTATTACCTGACTATCAGTTTGCTACGGTTTTGGGTATTGCTCCTCAGAGTTTGAGTCGGATTAAGAATTCATGAACAATAAACTTTTAATCCTCATAGTATTATTTTTATTTACATCTTGTACCCAACCCAAAATTGAGTCTAAATATGCAAATATAGATTTTGATAATTTAGAAATCAAAGATTTTGTGGCGTATGTTTCTAAAGAAATAGGCAAAGAAATTAAAATGATAGATGAGATAAAAGGTAAAGTAAACTTCCTTTCAAATCAACCCTTATTAAAAAGTGATTTGATTTTTTTACTCAATGATGTTGTAGGAAATAAAAAGATGGTTTTAATCTCTCATGGAACTTATTATTCAATCATAAAAATCTCTACAGAAGGCTTATCTATTTGTGGGATACCATCAAAAGAGTTGGGTAAGAAATGAAATTAGTCCTACTCTCTGGGCTAGATGGAACAGCTAAGCTATTTGAACCGTTTATCAAAGCTTTACCTCGAACTATAGATGCTCAAGTTATCGCTTACCCTACAGACAAAAAGCTTGACTACCAATCATTAATTTCCTTGGTTGAAAATGAGCTTCCTAAAACAGAAGAGTTTGTTTTACTTGCTGAGTCTTTTT
>DQVJ01000153.1 GCA_015661795.1 Sulfurovum sp. | reverse complement strand
ATTAAATAACAAGTTAGTATAAATTATTGTCAAGGATTTGAGCATTAGCATCACCTCGTCCCCATTTATTTTTACTCAAAACAAGTATAGTAATAAACTTAGCTACGGGGACATTGGTTGAGTTTTCTTCCTGAGGGAGAAAAGTAAAGCTGTGTCCCCATTTAGCTAAATCACCAAGTCGGCAACTTAAAAACTAAAGATTGAACACCTGGCACTATTTTTTATAGTAATTTAACAAGATAAAGTTCTAAATATACTATAATATTATGTTATATTATTTTGTATTGTCATACTGATAAATAACACCCTCTTCATATTCTTTTACAATAAGACCGAAACAGCCTGCTATCTCTTTCATTGTTTCAATATTTGGTTCTATATAGATTTTATTTTTACTTTTGACCATTGTTATAATTTTTGCATCTTTAAGCTCTTTAAGATGTCTTGAAATTGTAGGAAGTGCAAAATCAAAATGTTCAGCAATACTTGTAACACAAGTAGCCTGAGCAATAATGTCATCTTTTGGTTTTGAATCATCAATAGAACAAGCGTAACCACCAGTGAAAATATTTTTAAAGATTTTAAATCTTGTTTCATGCCCAAGAGCTTTAAAAATCTTTATCTTATCTTCCATATTTAACATCATCTGCCTTTTTTCTTTGACGATAGTATATCAAAAGAAAATCTATTTAGCAATTTAGACAATTAACTTTGTATTAAGAATTATCTCTGTAAACTTTAGAATCAATTTAGCCAAATAGCTAAATATAAAAGGAAAAATGTGGCAAATAAAAATATACTTACTATCATAGGTGCAACCATAGCAGCATCTTTATGCTGTGTAACTCCAGTTTTAGCAGTTATTGCAGGATCTAGCTCACTGGCATCATCTTTTTCATGGCTAGCTCCTTATCATAACTACCTCATTACTTTCACTCTGCTAGTGCTTATATATGCTTGGTATGATAAGCTAAAACCAAGCACTGAAGTATCATGTGAGTGTGATGATATTCATTTTTTTTCAAGTAAAAAATTTTTAGCTATTGTGACAATTTTTACACTTATCATGCTTAGCTTTCCTCTGTGGGGAGATAAAGTTTTTGACGCAGCACCAAGCACTGAAAGTTGTGCAACGGGAGCATGTGACAGTAATGTAACGCAAAAAACAGTAACTTCCCCTAGTAAACCAATACCATCAAAGAAAAAAAATGAAGAGATTAAGGCTTGCGATACTAATACCTGTCCCATACCACAAACAGATACAACACCACAAACCAATGTAGATAATTCACCAGTTCTAGCATATATGAAAACTGAAACTGAACATCCAACCGAACATGGACAAGTCTCTTGTACAGGTACAGGATATAAAGTGTTAGATGATTTAATGGCTGATGTTCGTCAAACTGTGCCTGAAATGCCCCCGATTGTTTTAAAAAGAATGATGGAAAATGAAGAAGAGTTTATTTTACTTGATGTAAGAGAAGCCATTCAAAGAGCTGAAGGTGAAATCTATGCTGATGAAACCCTTAGCATTCCTCGAACAAACCTAGAGTTTGAAATACTTAATAAGGTTAAAGATAAAGGAACAACTATTGTAGTTTACACTCGAATGGGTGCTAGAAGTCTTTTCGCAGCAGAATCTTTAAAAAGACTGGGTTACAAAAGTGTTTATAATCTTAGCGCCGGTCTTAAAGGTTGGGTGAGAGCAGGATTTGCCTATGATAATGGGCTAGGTACGGTTAAAAAAGTTGTGGATACTGAATAATGGCTGATAACAAACAGATAATAGAACTTTATACTGAGTTAGCACAAAACCCACAAAAAGATTTTGGTTGGGATAAGGGTCTAGAGAATGCAAAAGCACATGGATACAAACAAGAGTGGATAGATGCACTTGATTCTAAAGTTTGGGATTTTTGTGCCGCTGTGGGGAATCCTTTTTTAGAAGCAAATATTAAAAAGGGAAATACTGTTTTAGACCTTGGTTGTGGGGCAGGTTTAGATGTACTTGTAGCCTCACACTTAGTAGGTAAAAATGGTCAAGTATATGGTGTAGATATAACACCAAAAATGGTTGAGATAGCTTCTACTCATGCAAAAGAGTTAAACGCTACCAATGTAAAAATCCTAGAGAGTAATTTTGACGCTGTGGATTTAGAAGATGAAAGTATTGATGTTGTTATATCAAATGGGGCTATCAATCTTACTTCTTGTAAAGAGTCTGTTTTTTCTGAAATTTATCGTGTTTTAAAACCTGATGGAAGAATATTTTTTGCTGATATGATAGATATTAGTGTAGATGAAGGGGGTTGTTGCTCAATAAAAGAGAGTTCTTGTTGTGATAATACTGAAGAAGATTGGGCTAATTGTGTAGCGGGTACTATGAGAGAGCATGAACTCATTGAACTTATACAAAAAGCTGGGTTTAAAGATGTAAAGTGCACCGGTCATACGCATTATATAACGGCGGAAACTACAAAAGGTGCAACCTTTAAGGCTACTAAAATAGCATCTTCACAGCTAAGAGAAAAATATTGGGAAAACATATTTCAAAGTGTTGATTATGAGCAGGTTCTTTGGCATCAAAGCTCCCCTGAAAAATCACTAGAACTCATTAAAAACTATTCGCACAGTGATTCAAACATCATTGATGTTGGCTGTGGGGCCTCTTATCTTGTAGATAATTTACTCCAAGATGGATATAAAAACATCACACTTGTCGATACAGCAAAAACTTCTTTAGATATTGTTCAATCAAGAATCAACAACAGTGCCGTAGAATGTATCTGTACCGATATACTTAAGCTTAACTCGGATAAAAAGTATGATATTTGGCACGATAGAGCAGTTCTTCATTTTCTACTCTCTAAAAAAGAGCGAACTGAATATTTTCAAACGCTAGAAGATTCACTTAAATCAAAGGGTATAGCCATTATAAGCACCTTTAAAGTAGATGGTCCTTTACAGTGTGCTGGATTAGACATTAGGCAATACAACCATCAAAAGATGCTCCATGAACTCCCATCAACTTTAAGCCTTCTTGAGAGTCAAGAATATACTCATGTGACGCCAAAAGAGACGACACAAGAGTATATATATTTTGTAATACAAAAGAAATAATTTTTGCATGAACAGCTGTTAAATAGCTGAGATAAATGGGGACAGGCTCAATGGCGTTTAGTTAAGCCCCAAGCCTCGGATAATGGGGAGGTGATGCTAATGCCTATAAACAAGGCTATTCTCAGCTTATGATTGCTAAAGTATTGGAACTTAACCAGGTAACTGTGCAGAGGATTATAAAAAGGACTGAAGTATGATAGCATCAGCATTACCTGACACCTAAGATTCTCCATTGGATCTCGTTATTGTATTCTTTGATGAGATATTTCATTAAAAGCCAAGTGGACAAAACAGTTAAGATTATAAATCTATCGCATACTTCTTCAATGTTTCAAGATCAATTAGTTCAAGTATCTTCATATGTGTGGCATGTATAAATATCTGCGGTGCCATACCGTCATGAACGGCTTTTACAAAAGAGTGACCACCCAAACACCAGCTTTGGCCTTCTTTTACACCGGCAAAATTGTATTGAGGCATAGGGGTTGAGAGGTCATTGCCTACTTTTTTTGAGTATTCTAAAAACTCTTTGGTCGCATAAATACATACGGCATGTACAGCAGGGTTGTCATTTCCAGTATTACAGCAGCCATCTCTGTAAAAGCCCGTAAGCGGTTTTAAAGAACAAGGCTCAAGCGGTTCACCTAAAACATTTAATGATTTATCCATAATTATTCCTTACGCATATTTTGAAAAGTATAGCTAAAAAGAAATCTCTCAAGATAAAGAGTCGTAAATTTTAAACTTTTTTATAAAACTGGGCAGTTATGTGGCACAAGTATAATAGAGATCATATCTCTCTGTTTGTTCATCCCTAGAGAAGAAAGTATTTTTTTTGCTTCATTAAAAGTCTTTTCTTCTAAACGTAAACTTGTTTGTACTTTTGACATGAGGATCCTTTTTAATTTATTAAATACCATTTGGTGTATATTGTCAAATATTATCTAACTCAGGTGGCACTTCATGGTCTTTCATATACTGCTCTAATTTTCCATTCTTTGCCATTTTCATGCTCCACTCCCGCAAACTCTCACGTTCCCCTTCAAAGCTCATATAGGGTACACCATCACCACAACTTGTCTCTACTGCATAGATTTTAAATACAAAGATCTGTCTTACATAAGAAGCTTCCACATTAAAATACTCTAAATAACGTTTAAAATCTACATCATCTTTCCCCGAAATTTCTGCTTTACAAAAGAGTTTTGTGATGTTCGCTTTTCCTTCGTAGGCATTAAACATCAAGGTAAACTCTCCACCTGCCACGGCATCCCTGTAGGTGCGGTTTCCAGAACCTGGAAAATCGAGATAGAGGATTGTCTCTTCATCAAGTACATATAATGTGTCATATCCTTTAGGTGATAGGTTCACCTCTTTGCCTGAACAACTTGCCAAGAAAAATACTTTTTGCTGCTTGATGAACGCTATATCTTTTGCTTTGAGTGTTTTGTACTGTTTTCCCATTGTTACCCCCTCACCTACTCTGCCAATAGATCTAACATATCATAAAACTCTTCCGGTTCTTGGTAGCCATAGAACTTTTCATCTTTCATCTCTTTACCGTCTGATCCTATAAATACAAACCCTGGAGGTCCAAATACTTGGAACATTTTTTTCAATTCCGATATCTTTTTATCTGT
>DQVJ01000120.1 GCA_015661795.1 Sulfurovum sp. | reverse complement strand
GCTGAGATGATGGAAAAAATACGGCTCATCTCTGACAGTCGTGCAGTAAAATTTGTAGTTTCTTTACATAAAACAGAAGATGAAGATTTGATTGCCAAGGAACATTTTCAGTCTAGAATTTGGGAAGTTATAGAATTAAAAAATGCATCTTTATCAGATCTTACACAATATATTCACAAAAAGCTTCTAAAAAAGAATTTATTTGATATAGCAAATAGTATTAAAGAAAAAGATATGAAACTTATCCATAATTTTACTAAGGGTAATTATAGAGAGTGTAACAAACTTCTTTTTACAATTTTTGAAATTTGTGAATATTATGATAAAAATGAACCATCAAAGATAAATTATGAGCATTTGCCACAAAGAATTATAGAAATGGCAGCATTGAAATTAGGATATATTCATGTATGATATTAGACCATTGGAAGAAGAATGGAAGAAATATCATGAAAAAAAACGCAGACCGGTATATTTATTTGTATTAATATTATTCATAATCATTGGAATACTAATTTATACGAATGATAATATTTTTTTAGAAACAAAAAAACCTTATGTAAAACATAATGTAGAAAAGAAGGACATTATATCTGAGTCTACATCGGCTAATGCATCAGATTATAATCTATCAAAAAATGACTTCATTTCAAAATCTAAAAATGTAGATAAAAAAGAACACTCTCCTCTCCAATCTATAGTAGAAAATATCCCTATTTTAGAAGAAGAAAAAGATAATACATATAAAGAAATAAAAAATGAAAAACCGCATAAAAAAATACAGCTGAATATTATTGAATCTTCTAGTTTGGATGCCTATAAAGATGTTGAAAAACGTTTTTATGAATCACGTGATATTGATGACTCAATTTTCTTAGCAAAAATTTATTATAGGAAAGGACTGTATAAAAAGTCAGAATATTGGGCATTACAGACTAATAAACTTAATAATAATATAGATGAGAGTTGGATTATATTTGCACAGTCAAAGATGAAGCAAGGACAAAAAAATGAAGCTGTTAGGATATTAACCAATTATGTTAAAAGAACAGGTTCACAGAATGCTCAAAATATTTTAAATAGATTAAAGAACAATTAAAACGGGGGGTATTAGTATGGTAAAACTTATAGAAATAATGCTTGAAGAAAAAATTATTACAAAAGATGCTATTTCTGCACTTGTTAAAAGCAGACCACCTAAAAAAATTTCTTTTGCTAATCTTCTCAATGAGAAAATGATTGATTTACATACAGTAGAAATATTTTTAGCTAAAAAAGTAAGACAAGGTGTAATTTCTTTAACGCATTTAGAAAAAATAGAAGGGATAGATATTATTCCAATTATCAAAGAAATTGCTACGGCATTGAATGTTGAATATATAGACTTAGATGATGTTGAGATTGATATGAAACTCTTTTCACAAGTTCCTTATAGACAACTTATTAAATATAATGTCATACCTATTGAAGAAAATGATCTTAATGTGAAAATTGTTTTTGATGACCCTCTAGACATGGCAGCACAAGATGCAATACAAAGACTTTTCCCCAAAAAACCTATTAGAATATCAATATCTAAACCTAAACAAATACAACAACATTTACAACGTCTTGAAATTAATGAAAGTATTAAAGGATTGGTTTTAGACATTAGAAAAGATTTAAATCAGGAAGGTAATGAAGAAGACAATGATGAATCACCGGCAGTTTTGAAACTTATTGATATTATTTTAAAATCTTCTATTTATGCAGGGGCAAGTGATATTCATATAGAAGCAACAGAAAAGTCTTGTGTGATTCGTGAACGTGTTGATGGTATGTTACGGCAGACTTTTACTTTTGATAAAGATATATTTAATCCATTGGCCTCAAGAATGAAGCTTCTATCAAATTTAGATATAGCAGAGAAACGAAAACCTCAAGATGGTAGATTTTCAGCAACGATAAATCAAAAAGAGTTTGATTTTAGGGTTTCAACACTTCCAACTATACAAGGTGAATCTATTGTTATGAGAATACTGGATAAATCTAAAGCAATGATTAGATTAGAAGATGCAGGGATGAGTAAACTTTGTTATGACAGATTTTCCAAAGCGATTAAAGTACCATACGGTATTGTTTTGGTAACAGGTCCTACTGGTTCTGGTAAAACAACAACTTTATATGGTGCAGTCAATGCTATAAAAGATGTAAAAGATAAGATCATCACAGTGGAAGATCCTGTTGAGTATCAAATGTCTGGGTTACAGCAGGTGAATGTTAAAGAGAGTGTAGGATTAGGCTTTGCCGATGCATTGAAGTCTATACTAAGACAAGATCCGGATAAAATAATGATAGGAGAAATCCGTAATCAGGAAACATTACGTATTGCTATACAAGCAGCCCTTACAGGGCACCTGGTTCTTTCTACTTTACATACCAATGATGCTATTTCATCTATATCTAGAATTTTAGATATGGGAATAGAAGAATATCTTGTATCTGGTGCATTGGTAGCTATTCAGGCACAAAGACTTGTCCGAAAAATTTGTAAAAATTGTAAAACAGAAACAGTGTTGGATCCAGTTTTATTCAAAGAAGTCAAACAATATTTACCAGAAAACCCAACTTTTTATAAAGGTGCAGGTTGCAAGGAATGTGGGCATACAGGGTATGCTGGACGTGAAATGATTTCTGAAGTTTTAATTATTTCTGAAACTCTTGCACGTATGATTGCCAAAGTAGCTTCAAAAGAAGACTTAACAAAACAAGCAGAAAAAGAAGGTTTTGTTACTATGTTTGAAGATGGTGTACAAAAAGCTTTATCTGGAGCTTCAACGATAGAAGAAATCTTTAGAGTGGCGAGGTTATAATGAAGTATTTTAATGTTACAGTGATGGATAAAGGAAAAAAACGTCTTGAGTTGATTAAAGCAGATAATAAAATGCTAGCAGTTAAAATTGCAAAAGATAAATTTCCTACAACAATGATTATGAAAGCAGTAGAAACTGCTGCACCTCTTGAAGATACCATTTCAGAATTCTTAAGTGGATTTAAAAAATCATTTAAATCTAAGATCCCATTAAATGATAAGATCTCAACAATACGTCAAATTGCAGTTATGACAGATGCAGGAATTGCGATAAATGATACATTGTTTGAAGTAGCAGAGAATACAGATAACAAGAGGCTTAAAGAAATATATACAAAGATGAATTCTGATATTAATGCAGGTAACAGTATGTCTGATGCTATGCTACATTACACCGAAGAGTTTGGGCATGTTGCTTTGGCTATGACAAACCTCGGTGAGAGAACAGGGAATATCTCTGAATCGTATCATAAACTAGCAGATATTTTAGAAAATATTAGAGATAATACTGCTAAGTTTAAAAAAGCCAT
>DQVJ01000064.1 GCA_015661795.1 Sulfurovum sp. | reverse complement strand
ATATTGAACATGATCAAATTGCTATAGCTTTAAGAAGAATTTTACTTGATGATATAGTACCAATTTTAAAAGAGCCAGAAAAATGGATAGATTTAGATTGGCACATTAGTAAAAAATGTGGTTTATGTGATTGGTTAGCCTATGACGAATGGTTAAGCAATGAAAACAAATTAAAGATTACATCTAATCATTGTTATGTTAAAGCAATAAATTCGGAACATATTTCACAAATTCCTTTTGTCACACCTGCTATGAGAAAAGTACTACAAGAAAATTCTTTCAATACCATATCTGAAATTGAACATACGAATGGCACAGAAAATGCATACTCAAAACATAGTAAACTTAAAACTGATTCATCAATTATCCCCAAAAGAGCAAAATCTATTTTAGAGGAACAAAAAAATATAGAAAATCGATTGATCTATAGCATACCAAAAAACTATACAACATTTACAAATATCTTCATCACACTCAATTTTGACCCTTCCACTAGAATTATTTCATCAATAAGTACCAAATGTTACTGGAAAGAATACACTCCTACAAAAAATATAAGCCAAGAAGAATACGCTTACAATAAAGCAGAATATAATAATAACAAGTCTTTCCCTTCTCAAGTCTTTTTTACAGAAAAAGGGGATATCGAGCATGAAAAAGAAATGTTATTTTTATTTTTAAAACAATTGGATGAATATTTTTCTTTCGCAAATGATCCTAAAAACAACCGATACAGACCATTCAAATGTAGTAATTATCATATCTATTTTTGGGATCGCACACAATATGATGAGCTTAGAAGTCTAATTGGAAAACACTTAGGTGTCATCTTAGAACATGCTCTATTTAAGCCCTTAATATGGTTGTTTGGAACCGAAAATGTTTTAGAGGATTATGATAATATAAAAACACCTAATGCCACATTTGTTAAGGATGTAATTAAATCTAATTTAGCCTTAGATCTAAAGTTTGATTATACTTTATTTGAGGTAGCAAAATCATATACTGAGTATAATAAAAACCTATCCAAAGCCTTTTATGATCCTTTCTCAGATTATATTCCAAAAGAAAGACTCTATGAAATATGGTTACATTATAAAAATTATCAAGATATTGAAGATAAATATAGATATACAGCAAAAGCTCATGTAGAAGCACTACAATTTATTTCTGTACAACTACATAAAGATTTAAGAGAACTTATTAAGGGTACTCCTAGTGAGATTAATTTTGATATTTTCAATGACTTCAACAATATTAAAACTTTACCTGCAGACTCAAAACTATGGTATTTACACCAAAAACTAAATGAAGAATATAGTAAACTCGATAAGGAACTAGATTCATTTAAATATGCTAAAGAACTGGAAACAGATTACAAAGCTATAGTTTTAGATAAACTCCTGACAAAAGAGGAAAGCTTAAAGTGGCTTGACTCCTTAAATATTTATGCGAGATCAGATATTTTTGTTTATACAGTTACTGAAGATTCAAAAGATTCAAAAATAAAAGATGATTCAACGAATCTAAGTATCGGTATTTATCATGATCCTTCTTTCATCGTTCAATCATTTGGTGCATATATAAGAAACTACGATATAAATGCTTCTGAATATATTAGATTTTTTAGACAAAAAATAAATGCTGTATTCCAGATGGATATAGTACATTTTGATAGGGTTTCTGGTATTATCGCTATAAAACCAAATGCATATAAACCAATCTCTTCATTTTTGATTAACACAAATCTTATTAATATGAATCAAAAGTTATATCTTTTAGATTTAGACAACTTTTCAAGTTCTCCTTTTACGCTAAAATATCTTAAAGCTATTAAAACACCGTTGGTTTCACATGCATCGCAGGAAACATTAAAAGCATTAGGGCTTACTAAAGATATCCCTGGGAAAAAAACACATCCTGATACAATGGCAGCTGATGTGCTTTGGGACGCAAATAAACTACAAAATGAAACTTCTAATTATTCGATTGCTTTAATTGAATCTAAATATATTGAGCTTCTTACTGATTTAAAAAATGCACCCAATGAAAAACAAAAAGAAGCTATTGTCAATAGCCTGAATAAAAGACTATCTATTATATGGGGACCACCAGGTACAGGGAAAACACAAACAGCTAGTATTTTAATAAAAACCCTATTAAAATTAATTCTTCAAAATGGAAACTCTAAAAATATTTTAATCAGTGCATTTACATATCAAGCTTGTATTGAACTTTTTGAGAAATTACATCATTTATTAGATATACAATTTGAGTCTATTGAATTTTATATGTTAAAGTCTAAAAGAAGAAGTGAATTCTTAGATTTTACAGATAAAGTTCCAAGATGGATGAACTTAACTATTTTAAACTCATTCGATGAGTTAAGAGAAAACATAAATAACAATACAACAAAAGTCATAATTTCTCCAACTTCTACATTAAATAGCTTTTATAATGACAATGAGTATAAAAATCCTCGTTTTGATTATATTGGACAGTTTATTGACTTTGCTCTATTAGATGAGGCATCCCAATGTGATATTGCAAATTCATTAAGTGTACTATATGGACTTAAAAAAGATTCCCAGCTTGTAATTCTTGGTGATCACTTGCAAATGCCTCCAATTCATAAAATAAAGCCACCAGTCAATCTTGAATATCATGTTGGTTCATTATTGGATTACCTTAGAATTCGACATAATGTAGAACCGATTATGCTAAATATAAACTATCGTTCTACAAAAGATATTGTAAAATACATTAGTACACTGGGCTATGACAACTTAAAAGCCAATAGAAAAAACTCTGATTTAATATTCGGGACACAAGAGTTAATTGAAAATCCATATAAAACTAAGCTAACCAATGACTTTTTATTTAAAGATATATTTCTACTGCGAAATGAAGTCTCTGCCATTACATATTCTGACGGTGTTAGCTCACAAGCAAACTTATTTGAAGCGACTCTAGTTGCATCATGCATTATTGAAGCATATAATAAATTTTATACTAATGCAGCCCTCGATGCATATAATGAATGGTTTTGGAATGATGCTGTAGGTATTGTTACTCCACATAAAGCTCAAAAATCATTGGTAAGCAGATTATTACATGAAGTATTTTCTGATCAGAAGGATTACATAGATAGTGCAATTGACACTGTTGAACGATTTCAAGGAGGTCAACGTAAATTCATTATTGTTTCTTTTGGAGTAGGTGACCCTGATATTATTGTTCAAGAAGAAGAATTTTTATTAAGCTTAAATCGAACAAATGTAGCAATTTCAAGAGCTGAAGATAAATTACTAGTAATGATTTCGGAAGAACTTGTCCATCATCTACCAGAAGATAAAGAGATTATCAAAACATCAAAAGCAATAAAAAATTATGTACATCAATATTGTTTTAATAATACCTCTTATATTGTGAACTTTGAAGACAAAAGCCGCACAATAAATTTTAGAGTGCACAAGGAATTTTAAATGCTCTCTTTATTTTAATAAATATATTACATCATTTTTTTGAATATAATTATCCTTAAGCAGCTCAATAATTTCTTTATCTGTCAGAATGCTTAGGTATTTATATAACTGTCGTTTTCTACATTCATTATATGCCTGGATCATTCTTCTCTCAAAATCGTTCTTATGCTTATTTATTGCCATAGGTGGTAGTTGGGTATCAATAATCTCATCAAAAGCTTTTAATCCCTTATTTTTAATCTTATAGATACCTATCTGAATTGTATTATTTGATTTAGGTTTTAGTCTAAAGAGTCTTGCCCTATATTGATTCTGGAATGACCCCTATAATCTAGACACTTTCTAATTCAATAAAAGCCTCTATTTATGAAGTCTCAATATTATACCTTCTTTCAAATTCATTAGGTGATATATGACCTGAATAACTATGTCGTCTTTTAGCGTTATAAAACATTTCTATATACTCAAATATTTTAGATGCTGCAATCTCTCTAGTCTCAAAGTTTTGTTTTCTCACTAGTTCTTTTTTAAGTGTTTTAAAAAAGCTCTCTGCGACTGCATTGTCATAACAATTACCACGTCTGCTCATACTTAGCGTGATGTCATGTTCTTTTGCTAATTTCGTATAATCATATGAACTATATTGACTTCCTTGATCCGAGTGAAGTATCACGCTGTCTGTATGTTGAAGTCTTGCTGTAGCCATTTTAAGAGCTTTTATAATTAAAGGTGTAGTTTGCCTATGACCTGTAGCCCAACCAATGATTTTTCTACTATAGAGGTCTAGCACTGTAGCTAGATAAATCCAGCCTTCTTTCGTTCAAATGTAAGTGATGTCACTTACCCACGTATCCTTTGGCTCATCTACTGTGAAACATCGTTTTACATAATTAGGATGAGCTTTATGCACAGCCCCAGCTTTACTATAGGGTTTACGTTTATATGTTCCTACACCATAGAGCTTAGCCTCACTCATTAACCTTGCTACTCGTTTTTTATTGACATGTATACCAAGGTCTTTTAGATCTTTATGAATATTCCTTGATCCATATACGCCATTAGACTCTTCATAAGACTCTTTTATATGGATTAGTAGTTTTTTGTTTTCAGCTTCTCTAACTGAGATGGGCTGATTTAGCCATTAATAATATCCGCTTCGGTGTACTCTCATTACTTTACACAGTCTATGCACTGCATACATATGACTATGATCTTTGATAAAAGTATATTTTAGTTTGTGTGGCTTGCAAAGTACACCGCGGCTTTTTTTAATATATCACGCTCTTCTTTTACACGTTTGAGTTCTTTTTGTAACTTCTTGATCTCTGCAGATGATGACTCTGTGGCTTTATTTTTAGCAACTGCTTCTGGAGATTCTAATCTTTTTATCCATGCTCTTAATGAATCTGGATGCACACCTAATCTATGGGCTGTATCTGCTATCTCATAACCGTTCTCAGTAACTTGTTTGACTGCCTCTATTCTAAATTCTTCTGTATATATTCTTCTTGCCATTTTTAATCCTAGTATTCTATGAAGTGATTTTACTCACTTTTGTTATCGAACTACTGAATTAATTTTTGTCTAGTTTTTTGGGGTCATTCCAGATTCACTCTCTTTTCCTTATATAAAATAAGACCAATAGTATTTTCTATAAAAAGTAATTGTATGTTTGTGCAGATAAGAAGCGATACTCTATTATTCTCTATAAATTCTCAATAGACAAAGAGAAATATATTCTCTTTTCACTATAATAAAGTGTATCGGCTATGAGTTCCAGCTCATAACCAATCACTTGTATCTTTAGATGCATACTGCTACAGCAAGCTTACTTCTCTTATTCTTCCCGAAAAATAAGTTTTGCTTTAGCCTCTTACAATTGTACTTGTCGTACCATTTACCTTAACAGATTCAATGCCATTATCTCTTGCTTGTGTTGTCGAATACATCTCGCTTACTCCAATTACCTGCCCATTATCTGGCGAGTTAAGTGTGAAATATGGACTTCCATTTCTTGCAGTTAAACGTTTATAGTTTGCATCAGCTTTACAATTTACTTGTGCTGACCTGATTCCGTTCAATGCTCCTGCTTCAGATACATATGTTTCTGATGTTAGGATTGTTTCACCATTCGGTGCTTTTAGTACCCAATGGTACGGCTGCGTGTTTCTATCATGTTTATATAAAACATATCTTGCACTCATTTGTGCTCCTATTT
>DQVJ01000223.1 GCA_015661795.1 Sulfurovum sp. | reverse complement strand
TTGCTTCATTCAATGCAAACTCAACCATAGACTGCCCTATTTTCTCCCCACGGTATTCTGCATGTACGATTAAACTTCTTATTTCTGCCAATCGTTGTGAGTGTATGTGTAAGGCTGTGTATCCTACAATTTCATTACCTTTCTTGGCAAGTACATAAGAGCGTATATTCGTAGCAACTTCATCATCTGTACGATTTAATATCACACCATCTTTTACTTCTTCTAGTACCATGGTCTGCATCTGTGGTATATCGTTTAATTTTGCTTTTACAAGTTCTATCACTGCTTTTCCTCAGGTAAATCTTTTCTTTTCTCTTTAATGCCAAAAATAGTATCTAGAATTTCATAATGTACTCTGTCATGACCATTTTTTTTAAGATTGGATACGGTAATTGATCCTGGGAAATCACGTTTTAGTTTATTACGCTCTTTTTGGTTAAGCTTATCTATCTTTGTAAATACAGTTAGATATCTTTGATCGGGTCTGATAAATTCAGAAATATATGTTTCAACATCATCATCAATCTTTGCATGTGGATGACGGGCATCTCTTAGATGTATGAAAAGTCGAATAGAAACCCGATGTTGTATGAATTCAACTAGATTTTTTTGCCATACTTCTTTAAGTGTTTTAGAGACCTTTGCATACCCAAATCCTGGTAAATCAACAAAACGTACAGGATAGCTCTCTTCATTGTAAATATATCTTGTTTCAAAAAAATTTATTAATTGTGTTTTCCCTGGAGTAGCAGATGATTTTGCCAAATTTTTACGTTGTGTCAAAGAGTTTAGTGTTGAACTTTTACCTACATTGGAGCGCCCAAGAAAAACCACCTCACTCATATCTTCAGGTAATGAATCTGCTATACTTTGAGCTGATTTAATAAAGTTTGCTTCTACAACACGTGGTGAACTCATTTAGAATCCTCCATATCAAAAATAAATTTTACAGGTTTTTTTCTACTGCCCTGCACATTTGCATTACCTGTGATAGTATCCAATACAATCTCATCCCCATTTACATGACGTTTATTCATTAAATCATCTATAACTGCTTTACCGGTTAGTACATATGTTGACTTTATAGGAAAATATGTTACCTTATCTGCACTTCCTTGATAAAATTGTTTTTCATTTTTAAATTCAAATGTCACTGTACCAATAGCTTCATATTTTTTTGTTTCGTTATTCTCATCAAAATAGACAATCACTATATCTCCATGTAACCAGTTTTCTAACTGTTTGACTTTCACATTCCCTATAAAATGCACCTCTTTTTTTATATCCTCTGCCCTCATAGAATCAGAAGTTATTTCTACTTTTTCAGCAAAAAGTATGCCTGTAAACACAAATGCATAAAAAAATATAGAGCTAAAAAATATTACAATCTTCAACAAATAACCTTTATAGTGATAATCATATGATTATAGCATTACTTTACTTTTCTGTTGTATAAATCACTGCATCCACTTTTGTAGCATTAAGCTCTTTTGTCAATGCATTATAGTGTAAAGAAGTACCACGAATAATATTTTTATCCATATATGCAATAAAGGGAGAAGTTACAGTCAGTATTTCTGTTTTCTGATTATACTTTGCATGTTCTGTACTATACAGATATCCTTCTTTTTCTTTGAGCTTAACATTCCCATCTAAATATAAGATATCTTCATGATATGTACCTTTATTGGAAACCAGTAACTCTATACTATCTGTACTGTATTTTAAGTCTTCAACCATCAATGCCATATTTTCTCTTACGCCTTTTTTTGCAAAAGACTTAGATTGCATTTTTTCTCTATCAACTTCTATAAATGTTGTATCAGTAAATTCCATCTCTTTATTAAACATGTTATTAGATGCCGAACTATTACTTAACTTCATCATAGTATTCATGCCAACTGTAACAATGATTGCGATAATTAAAACTTGCTCTAATCTTATTCCCATAGTTTCAAATACTGTTCTTCAAGTCCCTCATTTACAATAAGATACTCTATCATCTCTCTTACGGCACCATCCCCACCTTTTTTACTCAGTATCACATCTGCAATTTTATCTACATATGCACTGGCATCTCTAGGTACAAACGATATCTCTGCTGATTTTAACATACTTAGATCATTGAGGTCATCCCCTATGGCTGCAACACTTTCCATAGTTAAATCTAGTTTTTTAAGTAACGCTTCAAGTACTTCTTTCTTATTATCAATTCCCTGATAAAAATGCTCTATACGTAGTTCTTTGGCACGTCGTGCAACAATAGAAGAACTTCTACCGGTGATGATAGCAACTTGCTTACCAAGCTTCCTCCAAGAAGCAATAGCTAAACCATCTTTGACATTAAAAGATTTAATTTCATCACCCTTCTCACTATAGGTGATACGAGAGTCTGTCATGGTTCCATCAACATCCAATACAATAAGTTCTATACTCACAGTACACCTTTAGTACTTGGGATTCCTGCATTTTCATTTACACTTACAGCACGACGAAGTGCCACAGCCAATGCCTTGAATGCTCCCTCAATAATATGATGTTTATTTTTACCACGATTATAAATCAGATGTAGTGTAAAAGGTAAGTTAAAAGCCAAAGCTTTGAAAAATTCTTCCACCAATTCAACATCAAAATTACCTACTTTCCCACCAATAGGCAGTTCAAATACTAAAAACCCACGATTTGAAAGATCAATATCACAGGTTATAGATGCTTCATCCATCACCACTGTGGCATTACCAAACCTTTCTATACTTTTGACAGGATAAATCGCTTTTTTTAATGCTTGTCCAATAACGATAGCTACATCTTCAACCGTATGGTGATCATCTATATGTGTATCTCCAATGCAGGATACTTCTAAATCTATATGTGCATGTTTTGTAAATGCTTCTAACATGTGGTCATAAAAACCTACACCCGTATTTATCTTCGCTAGACCAGTACCATATAGGTTTAACTTTACTGCAATCTGAGTCTCTTTTGTTTCTCTTTTTACTTCAATCATTTTATTTTCTCTACTCCTAGTTTCTAACTATAAATGCGCCGACTAAATCATTATTATTCTTAAAGTCTCTTGCTTCTTGTTCTGAGCCAAAGCCCATAAGCCAAACACGATACAATGGCTCTCCATCACCATCAACATCTGTAAATTTTTTAATGACAGTTTGATATTGAGGATATCGTACTTTGTGTTTTTTTTGTGTGAGTTTTGCACCTGCATAACGTTTAAATGCACCTATTTGTACACCAAAATTAGACAATCTTACACGTGTCACTTTATGTGCTGCTTTATCTCGACGAATTCTTTCTTTTGACTGAACTTTTCCAGCAAAACCTACTACTTCTATGGAAACTTTGGCGATTCCCATTCTATCTAGTCCTATCTCTTTACCCGCTGTATAAGAACAGTCTATAATACGACCTCTGACAAAAGGTCCTCTGTCGTTAATACGCACAATGGTACTTCTACCATTTTGCAAATTTTTGACTTTTACCATGGTATCCATAGGCCATGTTTTATGTGCTGCTGTTCTTGCATGCATATTATATACCTCTCCGTTGCTGGTATGCTTTCCATGAAAGTTGGGCCCATACCATGAGGAAATACCATGTTGTACTTGCCCAACTGAAACATATGTCGGATGATATCTCTTTCCTAGAACTTTATAAGAACGCATAGTTGCTTTATGTCGCGCAGCACTCGTGTATTTTGTACTGCCTGCTTTATATTTTTTTTGAGAACATCCTGTGGCAGAAAACATAAAAATTATTGCTGGTAATAGTAGAAGGGAAAGTTTTTTCATAAAACCTCTATCGTTTAAATATTAGACAATATTATCTCTTTATTTATCTTTATCTCTGCTTTTTCATTTTATGTCTACATATCAACATATTTTAACTTCTTATTTTCTCTCAAGTAAGGTACTTTCAAAAACTTTTTTTGTTACAGGTATAAGTAACAACTTTCCAAGTATCAAATTTTCATTACTTAAATTATTTGCAACCCTTATCTCTTCACTTTTAGCACCATATTTCTGGGCAATACTTTCCAGTGTTTCACCTAAAGATACATAGTGTGAAATAAGATGTGGTTTAAATTTTTTCACATTCTCTTTAAGTTCATAACGTAAATAAAAGGCAAATACTTTTTCTATAGGAATCATAATCTTGTAATGGCTGATTTCTTCTGAAAGCACATCATTTGTAATATGCGCATTTAATGTATTTAAAGTTTTCACTTTTATGTTTAAAAGTTTTGCAATATCACTTAAACTAGTTTTAGATGAAATCTCTACTTCTATCAAACCATTTTCCAAAGTATCATTTCCTGAAATACTTAATCCAAGTGACATATTTTCACCAATCATTGCAACAAGTAATATCTTTTTAATGTAATCACGTGTTTCACGGGGTAAATATTTGGCTTTATCATCAATCAAACTATGTAAATCATCTGTACCTGCTTTTTTGATAGCACGTTCCATGCAACCTTCTCCACAGTTATATGCCATAGCGGCCAAATACCATTTTCCAAATTGCCTATACAGTTTGTTAAGATAATTGATTGCTGCTGAAGTCGCACTAGCTGTATCGCATCGCTCATCATACGTATTACACACAACTAAATTATATTTTTTGGCTGTTTTGGGCATAAATTGCCATAAACCCACAGCCTTCTTCGGAGATACCGCTGTAGAAGAAAGTCCCGACTCCACCATTGAAAGGTAAATAAAAAGATCACTTACACCTTCTCCTATCAACAACCCTTGAATCGTTGGTAAAACATCTTTGCCTCTTTGTAAAGAACGTTTATAAAAACGTTTTAATCCTTTTTCATTTTTTAAAACAAATTGATGAAAGTCCGTATCATAAATATACTCTTCATCTATATCGAATTCGTTAAAAACATAGGTATAAGAAGGATACTTTTCAGCAAGTTCCAAAGCATGTACATATCCAAATAAGACTATTATAAAAAATAAAACCTTCAAGTATTTTAACATGTTCAAAAACTAAAAACTAAAAAGTTTATGCGCATTTTCTGAACTCATTTTTGTTATCTCATTCAGGCTACACGATGAGAGTTCTGCCATTTTTTCTGCAACCAATACCGTATAAGCAGGCTCGTTTCTTTTACCTCTGTATGGGTGCGGTGTAAGGTAAGGTGCATCTGTTTCTATAAGAAGTTTACTTTTTGGGATTTTTGCATAGACATTAATAAGTTTACGAGCATTTTTAAATGTCAATACACCTCCAATACCATAATAAAAATTTTTATCTGAAAGTTTGAGTAAAGATTCATCTGCGTTATAACAATGTAATACCCCTCCTTCTTTACCAGCATAACACTCAAGTAATTTTAAACAATCTTCACTAGACTCACGTATATGTACAATTAATGGTTTCTTTAATTCTTTGGCCCATAAAATTTGCTCAATAAATATGTCTTTTTGTAAACTTTTCTCTGCAGCTATTGCCTCATCACTTTCTGGTAAACGGAAATAATCCAATCCACATTCACCAATAGCAATACATTTTGGATGTTGAACAAATTTTTCCAAATGCGTTTTATCATAATACTCAGCATCATAAGGATGTACACCCACAGAAAAATATACATCTTCATATTTCTCAGATATTTCAACTGCCCTTTTTAAAGTTTTAGGATCAGCACCTGGTATAATAAATTTACCTACCCCCTGCTCCTTTGCACGCTTCAAAACTTCATCTAAATCATCATCGTATCGTGTATCATCCAAGTGACAGTGTGTATCAATAATCATTGTATTCCTAGTGTTTATTTCTGTAAAATTATAGCAGATTATATCTATATTTCTTATCCAAATGTCTAT